>NZ_JAUBRA010000033.1:0-71451 GCF_036701555.1 Microcoleus sp. Pol10D4 | reverse complement strand
ACTGAGGGATAACCGCTCCCATGCTCCCGATGAAGTAAGAAGCAAATGTCTAGACTTGTCTAGTATTTGTATAGCAGTTCTATCATCTCCAGCAGATTTTGGGTATATTCGTCCAGGTAGGTGAGATTACCGTGGATGAAGTTGACCGGGTTATTGATTTCATGGGCAATTCCCGCAACCAACTGTCCCAAGCTAGACATTTTTTCGCTTTGGATAACTTGCATCTGGGCTTTTTTCAGTTCGTTTAGGGTTGTCTCCAGTTCTTTAGCTTGCGCGGTCGAGGAAATTGCTAGTTCTTCGATCGCAGCAACCTGCGGCAGACTTGTCCAGCAAGCAATTGCCACTCCTACAAATGCCAGCGTCATCAACACAATAATGAGCAGATAGGGATTGTTGGTTCCGCCTTCTACCCGCAGCCAGGAGCGAATCAGCCAACTGATCGTCGCTGTACCACAAATCAGCGCAATCAAAATTGCGACCTGAAGCACCACAAAGTATTCGTTTTTAGGAGGAGTTACTGGCTTGGTATGGAGTCGATCCCACCACGGTAAATGCAAAGATTCCCAAGGAATCCGCAGAATCGCAGCGTCTAGCGCTATCACTGCTAACGGCAATAGCAACCCGATGCCAAAATCCATCCTTCCCCAGGCAACACCACCCACCACCAGGGAAATGAACTCCACCACCAGTAATGCTAAGGATAGTCGCCCCCAACGCACGACTGGATCGTTGCGCTGCATCCACAGCCCCAAGTGCAACCCCATGATAGAAATGAATAAACTCACCCCTGACACGACGACAATTCGAGTGGTGTTGCCCCATACTAAAAATCCTAAACTACAGATAAAGCTTAGCAACAGCGCGGGTTCTAGGGCACCCCGACGCGACGCAGCGCCAAAAACTGGAGACAACAGCCCATCCTGCGCGAGTTGGAAAAGGATGCGGGGTGTATTGCAAACGCTAGTCGCAGATCCCAACAAACAGGTAGTCGCAACCAGCAATGTGACTATGACAGGGGCAGCGTCTCCCCAGAAAGGCTTGGCAGCCACCAAGAAATTGCCGTACAAATTGCCTTGTAAACCGGCAGCCGTTGCCAACTGCACCAACACTAAACTGCCACCCACAAACACCAGAGGCATGAACCAGGCAACCCAAGACAGCGCCTTGAGGGTGTCTTTTGGGTGCAAACTGTCTGCTACAAAGGATGAAGCTGTATCACAGCCATAGAAGCTATAAGCGGCAAACAAGTACCATTTCAGCCAGTCCTGGACACTGAGGGCATCAATGCTGCTGGGCAAGAGTCCGGGACTTTGGGGGGAAAAGGCAAGCCAGCCTAAACCCTGAACGCAGAAGAGGAGTAAAAAGCCGATCGAAGGAAAGATAAAAAAGAGGTGCAGAATTGCGACGGCGCGGGTTCCACTGAATGCTAAAAAGTAAGCGATCGCAGTAAAACCGATCTCAAACACTTTTTCTGGAATACTCAGCCCCATCGGTTCTAAATGGAATTGGATCAAATTTGTGATGACGATCGCATTAATGGGCGGAAAGGAAACCCACCCCAAGTAGTAGGCAATCCCCAAGTACCGGGAAAGAGCAGGGTAACGATGCAGCAATCGCGTGATGTAATTTGGTGTTCCCCCAGATACATCTGGATATTTCTTACCCAAACTCTGAACTTGAAGGTTAAACAGAATTCCGACGATCGCACCAGGAATCCAAACCAACAGCGATGCGGAGCCAATTTCTGCTTGCATCGACGGCGCTAAGGTAAACCACATCAGATATCCAACCACACTAAACCCCCAAGCTTCCGCAGAGGACATGGTGCGCCGGAGGCGATTCAGAAATGGCACACGATCTATTTCCATAACAAGCAGATAGGGGTAATCCTATTGTGATACAATTGCAATTTTTACAGTCAATAAAAAACCAATACCTAGTGTTTCCTTCGAGGGATGAAAATTCTAAGGTCGATCTGATATAGCGGTCAAATATTGAGGCAATGAGTTGAGGTTACTAGCGATCGCAATACTCAATACCCAATAATTCAAAATTACCTGCGGGCGATCCCTCTTCAATTCGGTGCGAGTAGTATAATGGACGGGAGATTGAGAGCGAGATTAAATTTCCATGTATAGACCAACTGCTTTTCAAGAAGACAATATTGATAAACTGGTTGCTTTCATGAGAGCCAATAGTTTTGCAACATTGGTATCTAGCGTAGACGCTGTACTTTGTGCTTCACATATTCCTCTCGTCATCGCAATGCAAGGGGATGTCGTAAAATTGAGCGGTCATCTCTCGAAGCAAAATCCTCAATGGCAAGCCTTCGGATCTGCTGAGTCATTGGCTATCTTTACCGGGCCGCACGCTTACATTTCCCCTACACAGTATGAAAAACACGAGAGCGTACCAACATGGAACTATATTGCTGTTCATGCGTATGGTGTTCCCAAAATCATCATGCTCAATGACTCACCAAAAGCAATGAACAAGATGATAAATCAGATGATAGACACCTACGAGGTTGACTACCAATCGCATTGGGACGGTTTATCGAATCAATTCCGTGAAGGGATGATGGATGGTATTGTAGGATTTGAGATGACTGTAACTCGACTGGAAGGAAAGTACAAGCTCAGTCAAAACCGCAGCCAAGTCGATCGGGAAACTGTGTCAAACACACTACTACAGAGTTTAGATCCGGCCGCTCGTGCCGTGGGTGTCGAGATGAAACAGAACCTGGAATCGAATTAGACTGTGGATCGCACAATTGCTGCTGCTTAAATTTAGGATGAAGGGAAAATTAAACATTTAGCTTTGACTAATTTTAATGATGTTTTAGACCCGCCTGCTGTGGGGTTCAATCCTTGGTCTTAGGCTGGAAGTATCCGAACATTAGGCAGATAATTATAGAGTGTTTAATTTGATACTAAATACTACGGATGTCCATTGGCCGGCCCTATTTTTGAGAAATCTAGAGATTTGTATAAGTCGATGGGGGACTGCGACGAGGAATATCGGCGGTGAGAGGGTTGCGAAAATTAGTCGATCGGGATATGATTTTTTTTCTTCAAATCTCTTTCTAATTTTTATAACTCCATGAGGAGGCAGATATACATAAAAGATATATCATAACCTTAACCAGATCATTTCTTCCCAGATATGTTCTACTGTTCTAATCCCACGTGTTCTCATCCTTTCAATCCCGACAACTCTAAATTTTGTCAAAGTTGCGGCGAGCCCGACCTCACGCCTCTCTTCAGAAACCGCTACCGCGTGATTCGACTGTTGGGCGAAGGGGGATTTGGCAGAACTTATGAAGCGGTAGATACGGATCGCATGGACGATCCCTGCGTAATCAAGCAGTTTGTACCCCAATTTCAAGGAACCTCAGCACTTGAAAAAGCCGCAGAATTGTTTAAGCAAGAAGCGAAACGACTGTACGAACTCGGTGAACATCCCCAAATTCCTCGATTAATTGCTTATTTTGAACAAGACAAGCGACTTTATTTAGTACAAGAGTTGATTGAGGGGCAAACTTTACTAGCAGAATTAACTCAGCAGGGCGTTTTTAGCGAAGAAAAAATTTGGCAGTTACTCGCAGATATTTTGCCGATTTTGAAATTTGTGCACGATCGCAATGTCATTCACCGAGACATCAAACTTGAGAATATCATCCGCCGCCGCACCTCTGTTAGCTCATCATTGCCAAAGGTGGGAAATTTTCGCAATTCAGCTTTCCGAAGGGGAGGGCGGGGAGAGTTAGTTTTGATAGATTTCGGTATTTCCAAACAAGTGACGGGCTCGCTGATGAGCCAAGTAGGCACAACGGTAGGAACGCCCGGATATTCGCCGGTAGAACAAATGCGCGGTCAAGTTTTCCCCGGAAGCGATTTGTACAGTTTGGGAATAACTTGCCTGAGACTGCTAACTCAATGTTTGCCAAAAATTGACGGTTCCGATGACCTTTACGATCCGATAAACGGCGGCTGGATTTGGAGAGAACGGTTGCCAGCAGGCACAAAAATCAGCAGCGAGTTGGCAAATGTTTTAGACAAATTAATTCAAGATTATCTCAAAAATAGATATCAATCTGCTGATGAAGTAATCAAAGCTTTAAATCTCTATTCTTTACCTCCCCAACCCCATTGTGCCAATGGAGGACAACTTGCTCTAAATTCTTTTATGATAAAGGGAGGACAACTTGCCATCAATACCCCGCTCAATCAAAGCGGGCAAATCAACAGCAATATCTCTGTCAATCCGAGGAAAAAATCCAACACCACTCCGCCAGTGAACAAGGCATCGCAGAGAATTGCTGTTGTCAAAAGCACTTTTGAATTTCAGGTGGTGACAGTAGACAAGCGCGGGAAGCAAACTAATGTTAACAGCGGCAAAGCGCGTTTTTTTGAAGAACATCTCGGTAGCAGTACAGTCCTGGAAATGGTATCTGTTCGTGGCGGTACTTTCCTCATGGGTTCCCCAAACGATCGGGGTGACAGCGACGAAAAACCACAGCATCCAGTAACTTTAGCATCTTTTTATATGGGCAAAGTTCCCGTCACTCAGGCACAGTGGACAGCAGTTGCAGCGCTGCCGGAAATTAAAATATTTCTCAATCCCGATACTGCCCGTTTTAAAGGTGCAAATCGACCTGTAGAAAATGTATCTTGGTACGAGGCTGTGGAGTTTTGCGATCGACTTTCTCGCAAAACTGGTAAGAATTATCGCTTGCCTAGCGAAGCCCAATGGGAATATGCTTGCCGGGGGCAAACTACGGGGCCGTTTCACTTTGGGGAAACGATTACCAGCGAGTTAGCCAATTACAACGGAAATTCTAATTACGCTGACGCGCCGAAGGGAGTTTATCGCTTTCAAACAACAGATGTTGGCAGTTTTAAACCCAATGCTTTCGGATTGTACGATTTCCACGGAAATGTCTGGGAATGGTGCGCGGATTCTTGGCACAATAATTATAACGGTGCGCCTGCTGATGGTAGCGTTTGGGAGTCTGACGGGGACTCTTCGCTGAGGTTGTTGCGGGGGGGTTCTTGGAACGATCATCCTCCGAATTGTCGCAGCGCCTGCCGCCTCAGATATCAGCCGGATTGTAAGGCTAGTATTGTGGGTTTTCGAGTGGTGGTTTCTGTTGTTTAAGAATGGCGATTCCCTTGGGAGAGTCCCGCTTCACAAACTTTTCAACTTAACTAAAATTTAACCAGTTAAAAACTGTTTCCACTGTCAATTCTAACTCAATTCCATTAAGTATTGGCAAATTAGTTGCACCTTCGTACAGTTCCACTCTTTGTCCGGGAAATACCGCTAAAATACTTTCTTCTTCGGGAATCATTAACCACCCCAATTCAGTGCCTTGTTGCGAACAAGTAAGTAATTTAGCAAGCACTTTTGTTTGGCTTTGTTCGGGAGAAAGAATTTCAATCGCCCAGTCTGGATAAATTTCAAAGCGGTTAGCAATTCTACCCGATGGTAGAAAGGGAATTCTTTCCCACCGGAATACTGCTACATCTGGGACGAGTGATACACCGCCGAAAGTGCAACGCAACTCTGGAAAAGCATAAGCAATCTTTGGTGTTTCGACTATTTGGTTGATGACATTGCAAAGCTTACATTGCAATCTGCTATGTTCACCTTGAGGCATGGGTTTTTGAATGATTTCTTTGTTGATATATTCGGAAGCTGGTTCCGTTTCTGGAAGTTTTAGGAACTCCTCTAAGTTGGGCGAGATTTTAATGACTGTAGTCATAGGTCAAGTCGATTTTAGATTTTAGATTTTAAAAGAGATAGATACCAGAACCCCGACTGTTTAAAAGTCGGGGTTCTGGTATCTCTTATGAAGGACAAATTCTTGCCTTAACTAGCCTTCTTTTGAGGAGCGACTATGCGTTCCACACTCATAGCAGCCACGCTCAACGTCACCACAGCCATACCGAGAATTGCCACAGGCTGCAACTTCTCATTGATAATTAGAAAACCGAAGAGTGCCGTCATTGCCGGCCCCAAAGTGCCAATTACTGACGCTAAGGCTGCCCCTGCGAACCGGATGGCAAAATTATTCAAAAGATAGCTAAACAGCGTCAGCACCCCTAAAATAACACCTCCCACAATCAAACCAGGCCAAACATTTTGGTCGATTTTAGGAGATAAATTTTCCGACAGTGGCACCCACAAACTCAGGGAGGAAAATACAAAAATCGCGGCGAAATTAACTAAACTAAAAGGAATCGGGTGCAGCTTGCCTGCGGCCATTTGCGTCAGCAATACGTAACCTGCAAAGGTAATCCCAGAAGCCAGTGCCGCCGTGACTCCCACCCCGACATTGCCGCCGCCTGGAGCTTGGGCCGCAAAACTCGGCCACCCAGCTAAAATCAGACCTGCGGTAATTCCCACTATCGCGAAAAAGCCGACTTTGCTGGGGCGAGAACCAAACAAGATCCAAGAACCTAGTACGGTGACGATCGGATAAATAAAGAAAATCGTAATCGCAATCCCCGCCGGAATATTGCCGATCGCCAAATAAATCAAAACCTGAGACAAAAACAGAAAAAATGCGCTTCCTAAAACCTTGCTCCACAAAGCTCGATCGCCCGACTGGAACAACCGCCTAATATCTTTCCACACAGAAGGATACAAAAATGTCGCCAATATGGGCATCAAAGCCATCACCACGATCAGCCGCATCAACAAAATCAACAAAGAATTTCCAAAACCCGGAGTTACTACTCCCGGAAATTCAAACCACCCAAAAACCATCCGAGGATTTTTGCTTTTAATCAGAATTCTCAAACAAACATTAAACAGCGACAATACCACCGCCGAAGACAAAGCCAGCACCAAACCTGTCTGTACTTGAGAAGATGCTTTAACAGTTGCAGCAGGCGCTGAAGAATGCTGTGGCACGGGTTGTCGCGGCGTTTCCACAGGTGTTGGCTGCAGAAGTTGCGGGCGGACAGAATTAACAGAATTAACAGAATTAGTTGATTCCTCGACATAGGAATCTTGAGCATCGAAAGGATTCTCAAGATATGCTTCTTCTTCTTCGAGTTCTTCCCTGATGCGGTTTACGAGATTTTGTAACAGCTCTTCCCCTTGCAGTTCCAGGGTTTTCATGTTGTTGAGCCGCACGGAAAGCTCGCTTTCGTAACTGGTTAAATCTTGTTCCAGCATCTGGAAACTGCGATCGATCCTTTCATCCAGCGCCGCCAGCAACTCAGAGGCCCGTTCGTCGTAGTTGCTCGGCGGCATCGGTATCGGGAACTCACCGCTGGGAATAGGGCTGCTGAGAGAATGTCCCGAGTTAGCGCTGAGTTCGTTGAACCGCTGCACCAACAAATCCTGCAAATTGTGAGCCAAAACTTGAGCCAACTGCTTCAGCCACAATTGCTGCTGCTGAATGTATCGCCCCGACAGAGATTCCATTTGCTGAGACTGCAATTTGCGATATTGCTCTCTGAGGTCTTCAATATCCTCAATCAGGTGATTTTTTTCAGTTTGCAGCCGAGTAATGTCCTGATTTAACTGGCCTTTGACATTTTGATGCAAAGCGTCCAGTTCTTGCATTACTGAGTGGAGGACTTCTTCTGCTGATTGTACTTCTTCTGGCTCGTCCTTTGACGAGTATACGTTCCGCTGCGCCATTAGCCTATAACCTCTAATTTAAACTGCACGTTCACTGTTCTTAAGTATTTTGCCAAATCAGGCCGCAAGTTCTAGTGAGTTGATCTAAGAAATTGCGAACACTGTTTAATCAATAGTAGTCGCTAAGGTACAAATGTGAAAAAATTGCGTGAAGCAAAGCTATCCCGAAGGGAATCGCCCCAAGAACACTTTGTGCAATTAGAAATCATCAGAAAAATGGCTAGAAACCCCGTCCTTTTAGGACGGCTTTACATTTTTGATTTACTACCGCCTTGGGACTGGTTGGCTCGGTGTGCTTTTGTGTTGCACTTTCAACGGGACAATTACCGTCTCAAACTTCCCAGCCCTGTACGCATAGTGTTTTGCTCTTTCGAGCCTCCCTTGCGGGGTAAAGTTAGCTTCGCCAAGGTTTAATGAGCTTGTTAGGCCCGTAGCACTGTCTCAGTGACCTTAAGACTGTTTAACTACCAGCGACAGAGCAGGGAACTAGCTTCGCATTCTCCCGGTGTCGTGACTCAAAAAACGTAGCCAGTTAAGACTTAGGCTGGTCAGAACGGCTTGTTAGATTTCTCCTTCAAGCCTCATGCCTTTAGGCTGAGGTTCCTGACACTACAGCTTGACCTCTCCACGAATTGCTCCCGGTAATTCTCGCATATAACTCACCCGATTGCACCCGACTCACAAACCTAAGAGCCCGTTCCGCGACTAAATTTGATTGGGGGGTGGCACTCCTAGCCCCTCAATGGATAACTTGATCCGGCAGGCAGAAACCCCGTTTCTATTCCCCGCGTCTCTCCCGCACTCCCGCGCCCAGATTTATTATATTAAAGGTTCCGATCTTTTGCTCGCGAAAGTTTTAAGAGGCGATCGCACCATCAAAAAGCAACCCCGCGCCATCAAAAAATTAACACATCCTATCCCGAAGAGCAACAGATATGGCATCCGAAATTTTTGACGATTCCTTTACAAACGATATAGAAAAACTGAATATTTCCTCAGAAGCCGAAGTGTTTGTCTTTCCGGCATCATTTGCCCAGCAGCGCTTGTGGTTTCTCGACCAATTCGCACCGGAAAACCCTTTCTATAATGTAGTAACAGCACTGCGCTTAACTGGTTCCCTCAACTTAACAGCTTTAGAGCAAACCTTCAACGAAATAGTGCAGCGACACGAAACTTTGCGAACGACTTTTGCCGTAGTATCAGGGCAACCAGTGCAGATAATATCTCCTGCTTTTAAGACTAATTTACAACTATTAGAACTGCAACATTGGCCACCCGAACTACGGGAAACAGAAGCAAATAAACTCACCGCAGCCGAATCTCTTCGCCCTTTCAATTTATCCACGGGGCCGCTGATACGAGTCACCATCCTGCGGCTGACAGAAACAGAGCATATTCTCTTGCTAAATATGCACCACATAGCCTCCGATGATTGGTCTATAGGTGTGCTAATTAGAGAAGTGCAGGCTATCTATACAGCTTTGATAAATCAACAGCCATCTCCTCTACCAGAATTATCACTTCAATATGCAGACTTTGCCGAGTGGCAGCGCGAATGGTTGCAAGGTGAAGTATTAGAAACTCAACTAGCTTATTGGCGGCAGCAATTACACGGGATTTCTGTGTTAAATTTGCCCACAGATCGCCCTGCACCAGCTAGGCAAAATTATCGGGGAAAAACTCAATATTTAGAACTGCCTAAAAAGCTGAAGGACGCACTTTTAGCGCTCTCGCAGCGAGAAGGAGCGACTTTATTTATGACACTCCTCGCAGCATTTCAAACATTACTTTACCGCTACTCGCAGCAAGAAGATATTGTTGTAGGTTCGCCGATCGCCAATCGCAACCGCAGCGAAATTGAATCATTAATCGGTTTTTTTGTCAACACTTTAGTGCTGCGAACAGACTGTTCGGGAAACCCGACATTTCGAGATTTTTTGGGCCGGGTGCGCGAAGTAACCCTGGGAGCTTATGCTCACCAAGATTTGCCTTTTGAGAAGCTCGTCGAGGAATTGCACCCAGAGCGATCGTTGAATCGTCACCCGCTGTTTCAGGTGGTATTCGGGCTGCAAAATGGGCCAGTGGACGAGCTAGAATTGCCAGGATTAAAGTTGAGTTCTTTTCCTTTGGAGACTCAAACAACGCGCTTTGATTTAGAGCTGTATTTGTGGGAAGCTTCCGATAATTTTAGGAGCAGGTACGGCGAACATTGGGAAGATTCGGAAGGACTCAGAGGATTAGCTGTCTACAATACAGATTTATTTGATGAAGTTACGATCGCCCGAATGCTGAGGCATTTTAAAACGCTGCTGGAAAGCATTGTTACTAATCCAGAACAAAGAATCGCTAACTTACCTTTATTGAGCGAGGATGAAGTGAATCAATTATTCAGAGAATGGAACGATACTCAGACAGATTATCCTCAAAATAAGTGCATTCATCGGTTATTTGAAGAGCAAGTTGAGCAGCATCTGGAGGATGTCGCCCTAACTTTCGACAGCCAAAACCTGACTTACAGAGAACTCAACATTCGCAGCAACCAACTGGCGCGCTACCTGCAAAAAAAGGGCGTGGGGGCGGAGGTTTTAGTGGGGCTTTGTGCAGAGCGATCGATCGACCTAATTGTCGGGATGTTGGCTATACTGAAAGCGGGAGGAGCTTACCTACCGTTAGATCCGAGCTATCCGCGCGATCGGCTAAACTTGATGCTGGAAGATGCTCAAGTTAAAGTCTTGCTAATTCAGGATAAATTGATTGAGAATTTCCGAGACTTCTCAAACTCGGTGATTTACTTCGATCGCGACTGGGAACACATAGCCAAAGAAAGCACCGAAAATCCCGCCAACACCGTAACAGCAGACAACCTAGCTTACGTTATTTACACATCTGGCTCAACAGGAAAACCCAAGGGAGTTGCTGTCACCCACAAAGCAGTAAATCGGCTGGTACTCAACACCAACTATATAAAAATAGAACCTACCGATAAAATTGCCCAAGCATCAAACGCTTCATTCGATGCAGCCACATTCGAGATTTGGGGAGCCTTACTTAACGGCGCTCAACTCGTGGGAATTAGCACAAATATTACCCTTTCGCCTCACGATTTAGCCTTAGAACTGCGCCAAGAAGGCATCACAGTTTTGTTTTTAACAACTGCCTTATTTCAACAAATTGCTAGAGTTTTACCGCAAGCTTTTGATTCGCTGCGCTGCTTGCTGTTTGGCGGAGAAGCGGTCGATATGAGATGGGTTAAAAAAGTTCTCAAACAAAATCTAAGCACTCAATTAATTCACGTTTACGGGCCTACAGAAAATACCACATTTTCGGCTTATTACTGCGTGCAAGACGTACCCGAAACCGCAACATCTATCCCCATCGGTCGCCCGATCGCCAACACGCAAATTTATCTCCTCGATGCGGATTTGCAGCCGGTGGCGATCGGTGTTATGGGTCAATTGTACGTCGGCGGTGACGGATTGGCGAAAGGCTACCTCAACCAGCCGGATTTAACTGCTGCTGCATTCATTCCCAATCCTTTTAGCAAGAAATCAGGTTCTAGCCTTTATAAAACAGGTGATTTAGGTCGCTATTTAGCTGACGGCAACATCGAGTTTTTAGGCCGCGTTGACGACCAAGTAAAAATTCGCGGCTACCGCATCGAGTTGGGAGAAATTGAAGCGGCTTTGTGCCAGCATCCACAAGTGGGCGAAGCAGTAGTAATTGTGAGGGAAGACATCCCCGACGATAAATATTTGGTAGCTTATGTTGTTCCTGACCGCATTAATGAAAAATCAGAAAGTCACAATCTAAAATCAAGTGACTTGCGCCAATTTTTGAAAGAAAAGTTACCAGGATATATGGTTCCTGCAACTTATGCAGTGTTGGAGAATATGCCACTGACGCCTAATGGCAAAGTTGACCGCCGCGCCTTGCCCGATATAGATACAGACAGCGAGGATATAACAGAAAATTATGTAGCGCCGAGGACTGATCTCGAAAAGGCGATCGGGAAAATTTGGGCTAAAGTTTTGGGAAAACAGCAGGTTAGTATCTACGATAATTTCTTTGAACTAGGCGGGCATTCCCTGCTAGCAACTCAGTTGATTTCTCGCATCCGAGACGCTTTGCAAGTCGAGTTATCGGTCAGCAATTTGTTTGAGGCTCCGACTGTGGCGAGTCTGGCAAAATACATTGAGACAATGCGTTGGGCTGCGAAAGGTTTGGATACTCCCAGAACCGACGAAAATGAGCGAGAAGATGTGGAATTCTAAGCCCTTACATAATTGCGGGATGATTTTGATTGTTTTGTGGAATTGGCATCCGCAGCAACTCTGTTTAACAGCCTGTCTTTTGACATTTTTCATACTTGTGTAGCATAATGATTTTTTCTCGATATTTTGGCAAACAAAAATGAGTAAATTGAACAGCGTTTTGAACCCTTCACTGGTTGCTGAACCTCCCAGTAATCGTTTTTATCGCACCGTTTGGCGATGGCACTTCTATGCAGGCTTGTTTGTTATTCCTTTCATGCTGATTTTGTCAATCACAGGCATCATTTACCTGTTTAAACCGCAATTAGATGCTGCGATGTATCACCAAAATATGTTTGTGCAGCCTGCGGATGTGGTGATGCCTTATACTCAACAGGTGGCAGTTGTTCAACGAACTTATCCTGATGCCAAAGTAACAAAATTTACGCCGAGCGTTGCGTCTAATCGTAGTGCTGAAGTGACGATCGCGACTCTTGATGAAAGAACACTAGCCGTTTTCGTGAATCCTTATACAGCTAAGATTTTAGGCGATCGCGATGAAAATAATAATCTCCAAGCGATCGCACGCAAGATTCACGGCGAACTGATGATCGGAAAATTGGGAGATTATTTAGTAGAGCTTGCTTCCTGTTGGGGGCTTGTGCTGCTGATTACAGGATTGTATCTGTGGTTGCCTCGCGGCAAAGTAACTTTTTTAGGAACATTAATTCCGCGTGTGTGGAGTCAGAATAAGCGGGTATTTTGGCGGGACTTACACGCCGTTTCGGGATTTTATGGCGTATTGCTAATTGGCTTCCTCATCCTCAGTGGACTACCCTGGACAGGTTTTTGGGGAGATACCTTCGCTCGTTTGTCGAACTACTACCCTGCACAAATGCGGGATAACGTGCCTCAATCGACAACACTCACAGGCTCCCTCAATCAGCAGGGCAATCAAGTTGTGCCTTGGGCAGTAGAGCAATTACCAATTCCTAAATCGAGTACGCCTAGAGATGAGCATCATTCAGGACACAACGAAGTTATCGGGCGAACTCTTGCTGATTCGTCCGTAAATCTAGATTCTGTTGTAAATTTAGCTCAAGCAAAAGGCGCACCCCCTGGATTTAGTGTTAGTTTTCCAGAATCCAACACGGGTGTGTATACGGTTTCGGCATTTCCAAATAATCCGGCGCAAGAAATTACTTTGCACATCGATCAATACAGTGGCAAAGTATTAACAGATGTGCGGTGGAAGGATTACGGGTTAGTACCCAAAGTCGTATCAATGGGAATTTCAATTCACATGGGAAAATATTTTGGATTGAGCAATCAACTACTGATGTTGTTTGCATCCTTAATTTTGATTGTGCTTTCAGTAAGTGGTACGGTGATGTGGTGGCAGCGTCGTCCGAAAGGGACGGGTTGGCTCGGTGCGCCTGCAATGCCCACCCATGTTCAGGGATGGAAAGTGCCACTCGCAATCGTTGCTGTTTTAGGGATTGCCTTCCCGCTTGTAGGACTTTCACTCGTCACCGTTCTGCTGTTGGATTATTTCGTTTTGGCTCGTATTCCTGCCCTCAAGCGCATTTTCAGTTAAACGTGGAAGGGTGACAAAGAGGTCTAGGAACTAGACCGAATCAGTGCGTAGGTTGGGCCCGGAGGGAACGAACCCTCCGTTTCACTCCGCCCAACATTTTCGCTACAATTTTCCTTAACTGAACCGTATGGGATTTTAACTCACATTTTTCGTCACGAAATTTCATTGCAGAATGCCCTGACAGCTTCTGCAAACTGCTGGTTATGTTCCATTAATGCCATGTGTCCTCCTCGCTTTATAGTAACTAGCTCTGCTTGAGGTAATTCTGCTTTCATTCGCAGGCTAGCTGGGGGCGTAGTGGCGATATCTGAATCGCCGCAGATCACCAACACAGGAATGTCAATTGATGGCAAAGTTTTTGTTTCATCAAATTTGAGCATTCCCAGTGTGCCGCGAGCAAGAACGCCGGGAGAACCCAAGGCTGATAAGAAAGCTGAAAACTCTAATTGACCGCGCGTTTCAGTGCCTTTAAATCCCGATACTTCTACACTGATGTACAGTGAACCATTGAGATAGCTCAGCCAAGTCATTCCCCACATAATCGGTTCAAGAGCTATGGTGAGGTAGAGCAGAGGTTGCAGCAGCGGCTTCTGCAAAGCGCGTAATAAACCGCTAAAAATAGCGGTTTTGACGGGATTAGTATAGGTGGTATCTACCAGAATTAAACCAGCTACTCGACTACCGAGAAGTTCTGGAAAAAGCCGACTGAATGTTAGAGAAATCATGCCGCCCATGCTGTGTCCGAGTAGGATAACAGGTTTATTTCCTGCTATGGCAATGACGGCTTCGAGATCGCGGGCAAATTTTTCTAGGGAGTAGTCGCTGTTTTTTGGTCGAGTGGATTTTCCCAAACCTGGAAGATCCCAAACAATCACTCGGTAGCGATCGGTTAGTTGCCGTTTCGCGTAATACCAAACCATACTGTTGGGCCCCCAACCATGGGAGAGAATAATCGGCTGCCCGTCCTCTGGGCCGTAGAATTCTACTTGTAAAATAGTGCCATCAGGTCTCTCTACCCGCTGCACTGTACCCGTCCGCGTCGGCTTCGGTTCGTCAGCACCGGGGCGGCGGAACAGCGGCAAACTGATAAAGCGGCCGCCAACAGACCAAAGAAGCATCAAGACTCCGCTGACTAAGTAGGAAATCCCTACAAGTTCGCCGATGTACCATTCGTAAATAATATATATACCTCCGCCAAGTACCCCGATCGACAGCAATCCTACCAGCCAGAGGAACAGGAAATTGAAGGGCATGAACGGCATAAGCTGAAACCTTGGGTAGAATTTGGGTTGCGAATTCAAACAGGATCATACTCAGGTTAGGCCACAGTAAGCAAGCGGTAAGTTAAGCTCTTAACTTGTGTACTGGTTGAATTTCTTTTATTGATTTGCCCAAGTAATGACAGGATGACTCAAAATGCCCGATCCAAAAATATCGAGCTCATCGCCAAATGCCAGAGATTCTGTCACTGTGGAGTTAGTTGAGTTTTTATCTTACCTTCGCAGTCTAGATATTAATATTTTTGTTGAGGGCGAGATCCTGCGCTGCAATGCTCCCGAAGGAATTATTACACCCGAACTGCGGGCCGAAATTTCTCAGAAAAAAGCCGAAATTATTTCATTTTTAAAAGCAGCTAATCGTACTTCTAGTTTCACTCCTACACCGATTGTTCCTCTGGGGCGGGACGGAAATTTACCGCTTTCTTTTGCACAGCAGCGCTTGTGGTTTCTCGACCAATTAGTCCCGAACAATCCCTTCTATAATGTTCCCGCAGCCTTGCGTTTGACAGGTTCGCTCAATTTTTCGGCGCTGCAACAAACCTTCAATGAAATTGTGCGCCGCCACGAAGCTTTACGCACGACTTTAGCAGTAGTTTCGGGGCAACCTGTTCAGAGAATAGCTGCTGCTTTCCACCTCCCGATTAATGTAGTAGACTTGCGAAACTTGCCAAAGGAATCTCGACAAACTGAAGCAAACAGGCTCACGGCTGAGGAAGCTCAACGGTCTTTCAATTTGTCCAATGACTTGTTGCTGCGAGTCACATTATTGCAGTTAGATGATGCCGAATATTTACTAATGCTGAATATGCACCACATTGTATCCGATGGTTGGTCTATCGGAGTGCTAATTCAGGAATTAGGCGCACTTTACACGGCATTTGCTAGGGAAAAACCTTCGCCTTTACCGGCTTTGTCGATCCAGTATGCTGATTTTGCAAAATGGCAGCGCGAATGGCTGCAAGGGGAAGTTTTAGAAACGCAGCTTGCTTACTGGCGACAGCAGTTAAACGGCATTTCTATGCTAAATTTGCCTGCGGATCGACCCCGGCCAGCAATTCAAAGTTACCGAGGCAAAAGGCAATTTTTGCAATTGCCAAAACAACTGAGCGAGGCTTTAGAAACGTTGAGCCAGCGCGAAGGAGTGACGCTGTTTATGACAATGCTGGCAGCTTTTAAAACGTTGCTTTACCATTACGCCCAGCAAGAAGATATTGTAGTAGGTTCGCCGATCGCCAATCGCAACCGCAGTGAAATTGAAGCATTAATCGGTTTTTTTGTCAACAGTTTGGTGCTGCGTACAGATTTGTCGGGAAATCCAACTTTTCGGGAACTTTTAAACCGAGTCAAAGAGGTAGCATTAGGAGCTTATGCTCACCAAGATTTGCCGTTTGAGAAGTTAGTAGAAGAACTGCACCCCGATCGCGCGTTGAACCAAAATCCCTTATTTCAGGTGGCGTTTGCGCTGCAAAACGCGCCGGGGAATCGGTTAGAATTGCCAGAATTAACACTCAGCCCGCAGCAGTTAGATGTGGGTACAGCGCGCTTTGATTTGGAGTTTCATTTGTGGGAGCGATCGCCCAACAGCTCGGGAAGCCACCAATCGCCCAGCAATAAGCTGTGGGTTGATAGCTCGGAGGGTATCAGCGGCATGGTTATTTACAGCGCCGATTTGTTTGATGAAGCTACGATTACGCGCAGGATCGGGCATTTTCAAACCTTGTTAGAAAGCATTGTGACAAATCCCGAACAGCGAATTGCCAACTTGCAATATTTGAGCGCCCAAGAGCGCGATCGTTTGTTAGTTGAATGCAACAATACTCAGGCGGATTATCCGCAAAATTTGTGCATCCATCAGCTATTTGAAATGCAAGCCGATCGGGCACCGGATGCGGTGGCGCTGGTATTTGGAGAGGAGCGAGTCACCTATGGAGAGCTAAATCTCCGCAGCAACCAACTAGCACGTTATTTGCAAAAAATGGGGGTTGGGGCGGAAGTTTTAGTCGGGCTTTGCTGCGGGCGATCGCTCGATCTGATCGTGGGGATGTTGGGTACCCTGAAAGCGGGAGGAGCTTACTTAATTTTAGATCCGAGCTATCCTGCTGAGCGATCGAGCTTTATGGTAAAAGATGCTCAAGTGTCAGTATTGCTTACCCGCCAGGGAATAAATTCCCTGTCTAATAGCGAAAGTCGTCTAAAGACGACTGAAGGAGGACAAGTTTCCAGTCGGCTTAAGCCGACTTCAGCTATGAGCCAGGGAATTTATTCCCTGGTGGATGATGGCGAAGTGCAAAATTTAGAAACACAGTCAGAGGATAAAATTCACCATCCAAGGGTTGTTTTTCTAGACACAGACTGGGAGATGATTTCCCAAGAAATCGCCGACAATCCCACCAGCGCAGCCACAGCCGAAAATCTGGTTTACGCGATTTACACCTCCGGATCCACGGGAAAGCCGAAAGGAGTTGAAATTGAGCACGGGAGCTTGTTAAATCTCGTTTTTTGGCATCAAAGAGAGTTTGGGGTGTCAGCGGGCGATCGAGCAACGCAAATTGCTGCGATCGGCTTTGATGCTTGCGGGTGGGAAATTTGGCCTTATCTCGCCGCGGGGGCTAGCATCTACTTTCCAGAAGATGACATCAGGCGAGATCCTGAAAAACTGCAAAACTGGTTAGTATCAAACGCCATTACAATTAGCTTTTTGCCAACACCTTTAGCAGAGAAAGTTTTGCTATTAGATTGGCCTCAAACAACAGCGTTGCGAATCTTGCTCACAGGCGGCGAAAAGCTGCAACAACATCCTTTAAAATCCCATCCATTTAAGCTAGTAAATAATTACGGCCCAACCGAGAACACCGTCGTCACAACTTCCGGTTATGTTCCTGTAACCGAGCAAACAGACATCGCCCCGACAATTGGCCGCCCCATTGCTAACACTCAAATCTACATATTAGACAAATATTTGCAGCCAGTGGCGATCGGCGTTGTTGGCGAATTGTACATCGGCGGAAACGGACTCGCTCGCGGCTACCTCAACCGCCCAGATTTAACCGCACAAAGCTTTATTGTCAATCCTTTTAAACCAAATTCAGGAGAGCGAATTTACAAAACCGGCGACTTAGTGCGCTACAGAGGCGATCGCAACCTTGAATTTTTAGGACGCATTGACGAACAAGTAAAAATTCGCGGTTTCCGCATCGAATTAGGAGAAATCGAGACACTATTAATTCAACATCCGGCGGTGCAGCAAACTGTAGCAACAGCTTCGGAAGATGGACAGGGAGATAAACGTTTAGTAGCTTATATTGCCCTGAATCCTGAATATAGCAGTGCCAGCGAAAAAAACCAAATAATGCAATTGCAGGACGAACAGGTTTTGCAGTGGCAAATGCTCTACAATGAAACTTACAATCAACCTGCTGTTGACTCAGATCCAACATTTAATATTGTCGGCTGGAATAGCAGTTATACTAATCAGCCAATCCCAGCAGAACAGATGCGCGACTGGGCGAACAATCAAGCCGCCCAAATTTTAGCTTTGCAGCCGAGCAGAGTGTTAGAAATTGGCTGCGGCACAGGTTTGTTGCTGTTCCAAATTGCCTCTCGCTGCACTCACTATTGCGGGACAGACTTTTCACCTATTTCGCTAAACTATATTCGGCAGCACTTGGCAAATCAACAGTTAGCTAATGTAACGCTGCTTCAGAAAATGGCGACAGACTTTGAAGGAGTAGAGACAGCAGCTTTTGACGCAGTAATTCTCAACTCAGTCGTGCAATATTTCCCGAATATCGACTATCTCGTGCAGGTGCTAGAAGGTGCGGTGAAAGCAACTGCCCCGGGCGGCTTTATATTCATCGGAGATGTCCGCAGCTTGCCGTTGCTGGCAGCTTTCCACGCTTCGGTACAACTGTATCAAGCCGAACCTTCTCTCGCGGGCGAACAGTTGCAGCAGCGAGTACAAATGCAAATTTTTCAAGAAACAGAGTTAGTTATTGAACCAGATTTTTTTAGCGCATTAAAACACCGCTTTCCGCAGATTGGTGGCGTAGAGATTCAATTAATTCGCGGTAGTTATCGCAATGAGTTAACTGATTTTCGGTACAATGCTATTCTGCATATTGCGTCGGAAACAGATCCCCCCAACCCCCCTTACGAAGGGGGGCTAAGAAATCTCTCTAACTTTCCTGACAAAATAGAGCTTCCTCACCGTCCTTTTCCGGGGGAGTTGGGGGGGTCGAAACGGCTGGATTGGTCGGCTGAAAATCAGAATCTGACTGTTACCAAGGTGCAACAAATATTATGGGAAAATCAACTCGATGTTTTAAGAATTGCTAATGTGCCTAATGCGCGGGTAACGGCAGCAGTTAAGGCTGCAGAATTGCTGTCTGTTGTCGATAAATTTTCAACTGCAGGTCAGTTGCAGAAAGCCGTGGAAAAAGTTGAGGATTTAGGAGTCGATCCCGAAGCGTGGTATGCTTTGGAAGTTCCGTATAATGTTAATATTAGTTGGTCTAATTCCGACAGTCAAGGGCGCTACGATGTAGTGTTTGCACGGGGCGAAACTAAAGATTTTATGCCAGAAACCAGAAGCGATAACTTGCGTCCTTGGCGCTCTTATGCTAACAATCCCTTACAAGGTAAAGTAGCACGGAAATTAGTGCCACAGTTGCAGGCTTATCTAGCAGAAAAACTGCCGGAATATATGGTTCCGTCGGCTTTTGTGGTGCTGGAGTCGCTACCGGTGACGGCTAACGGAAAGGTCGATCGGCTCGCTTTGCCTGCACCGGAGCCGATTAAGTTAGAATGGGCTGGCGGTTATGTTGCGCCTCAGACTTCTATTGAGGAAGTTTTAGTGAAAATTTGGGTTGAGGTTTTGGGGATAAAGCGAGTGGGTATCCGGGACAATTTCTTTGAATTAGGAGGCCATTCGCTGCTGGCGACTCAGCTTGTTTCGAGAGTGCGAGATGCTTTCGGGGTAGAGTTGCCTTTGCGCCGCGTTTTTGAAGCGCCGACAATTGCAGAATTATCTAAGATTGTGGAAAGTTTAAAAGATAAGAATGCTAAAAGTGATGCTCCGGCTTTAGTGCCGATTTCGCGCGATAGTCGGCGGCGGAAGCTATCATCTTTTAATAGACCTATTGCATAAATTTTTGATTGATAGAGCAACCGCAGATGAAGGGCAGATTAACACTGATAAACGCAGATAATTTTAAGAGGGTTTTTGACTTTGGTAAGATGTCGAATCGAGAAAGTAAATGAAAAGGATGGCTGTTTAACAGGATGCAATTTCGATAAATATGCAGCAAGAAACAGATGTTTTCGTCTTCCCCGCATCATTTGCTCAGCAGCGGCTTTGGTTCCTCAATCAATTAGCACCGGGCAATCCTTTCTACAATGTCTCAACAGCGCTCCGCTTAACAGGTTCCCTCCACTTCAGATCCTTAGAGCAAACCTTCAACGAAATTGTGCAGCGGCACGAAACTTTACGCACCACATTTACGCTTTTGGAAGGGGAACTCGTACAAATTATTGCTCCCATTTTAACCGTATCGCTCCCCACAATCGACTTACAAAATCTCTCGCCCACTCAGCAAGAAACCGCAGTGCTGCAACTCGCAACCGATGCAGCGCAAAGCCCTTTCGATTTAGCCGCTGGGCCGTTATTCAAAGTAACGCTGCTACAACTCAGTGAAACAGAACATATATTGTTGCTGAATTTACATCATATTGTGGCTGACGGTTGGTCGATTGGAGTGCTAATTCGAGAGCTGGGAACGCTCTACACAGCATTTGTAAAAAATGGGATCTCGCACTTACCAGCACTGCCCGTGCAGTACGCCGACTTTGCAGAATGGCAGCACCAATGGTTGCAGGGCGAAGTATTAGAAACCCAGTTAGCTTATTGGCGGCAGCAGTTAAACGGAATTACCACACTCAATCTACCAACAGACAGGCAAAGACCAGCCGTTCCATCCTACCGCGGCGCTAAACAATTTATAACACTATCACCTGCTTTGAGCGAGGCGCTAAAGTCATTGAGTCAGCAAGAAAGCGCGACTTTATTTATCACTCTACTAGCCGCTTTTCAAACTTTGCTGTACCGCTATACAGGACAAGTAGATATTGCAGTAGGAACGCCGATCGCCAATCGCAACCTGAGCGAAATCGAAGCATTAATCGGTTTTTTTGTCAACAGTTTGGTGCTGCGTGCAGATTTATCAGGAAACCCAACTTTTCGGGAACTATTGCATCGGGTAAAAAACGTCGCAATGGCAGCCTACGCCCACCAAGATTTGCCCTTCGAGAAGTTGGTTGAGGAATTGCACCCCGATCGCGAGTTGAGCCGCAACCCCCTATTTCAACTTAGTTTCAGCCTGCAAAACACTCCTGTAGCAGCGCTAGAATTGCCGGGAATCGCTTCCGAGGCGATCGACTTTGACGCGGGAACCGCCAAGCTCGATTTAGAGTGCCACTTGTGGGAAAATGCAGGAAGTATTCAAGGGCAATTTGTCTACAGCACAGATTTATTTGATAGCGGCACAATTGCGCGCATGGCGGGACATTTCCAAACGCTGCTCGAAGCCATTGTTGCCAATCCCAAACAGCACCTCAGCGACTTGGCTTTGCTGACAGCGCCAGAATACCAGCAATTATTAATCGATTGGAATGACACTCAGAGAGATTATCCGCAAAAGCAGTGTTTCCATCAGCTATTTGAAGAGCAAGTCGCGCGATCCTCTTCGAGGGCTCCGCTAACGCCCCATGCTGTCGCCGCCGTCTTTGAAAACCAGCAGTTAACCTACTGCCAACTCAACAGCCGAGCCAACCAACTTGCACGTTACTTGCAGCAATTGGGAGCAGCACCCGAAGTTTTAGTGGGCCTTTGTGTAGAACGTTCCTTAGATGCGATCGTCGGATTGCTAGGCATTATCAAAGCAGGCGCAGCCTACCTGCCTTTAGATCCCACTTATCCTCAAGAGCGGCTTAACTTCATGTTAGAAGATGCTCAGGTGTCGATTTTGGTAACTCAGCAGCACTTAACAAAAAACTTGACGCAGCCGGAAAATTACGGAGTTTTTTCAGTAGTGTGTTTGGACTCCGACAGAGAAATTATCGCCCGACAAAGCTCCAAAAACCCAACTACAAATATCCTACCAGAAAACCTAGCCTACGTCATTTACACATCTGGTTCAACCGGAAAACCCAAAGGCGTTTTAATCGAACATCGGGGACTCTACAACTTAGCCATAGCTCAAATAGAAGTTTTTAACTTAAACTCAAATCACCGCATTTTGCAATTCGCCTCCCTGAGTTTTGATGCCTCAATCTTTGAGATTGTCATGGCCTTGGGAACCGGAGCAACACTTTACTGTGCCAAGAAAGAATCTTTATTACCAGGAGAAACATTAATCCAATTTTTGCAGGACAATGCTATTACCCACGCTACCTTGCCGCCGTCGCTGCTAGCTGTCCTTCCAAGCGCCGAACTTCCCGCACTGCAAACAATCATCTGTGCTGGCGAATCCTGTTCCCCGGATATTGTTAAATGCTGGGCTTCCCGGCGCAGATTTTTTAACGCTTACGGCCCTACAGAAGCGACAGTATGGTCAAGTTTTGCCGAAATTAGCGAACCCAAAAAACCGCCAATCGGCCGCCCAATAGCTAACACTCAACTCTATATTTTAGATGAAAATTTACAGCCTGTACCCGTTGGAATTCCCGGTGAATTGTACATCGGCGGCAGCGGATTGGCGCGAGGCTACCTGAACCGCCCCGAATTAACCGCCCAGCGATTTATTGCTAATCCGTTTAGCCAGAAAGCAGGAGAACGAATTTATAAAACTGGTGACTTAGCTCGCTATTTTCCAGACGGCAATATTGAGTTTTTATGCCGCACTGACGAACAGGTAAAAATTCGCGGCTATCGAATAGAATTGGGAGAAATTGAAGCGCTGCTGGTTCAGCATCCAGCAGTCAAAGAAACAGCGGCGGTTGCTGTGGATGATTTGTCTGGCAACAAACGCCTAGTTGCTTATGTCGTCCCCAATCACAATCAGACGCTTAATCCTGGGGAAATACGCAATTTCCTCAAACAACAACTGCCCAATTACATGATTCCCAGTGCTTTTGTGGCGATGGATTTTCTGCCCCTAACTCCCAATGGCAAAATCGACCGCCTGCGCCTACCTGTACCGGGAACTCTAACTAGCAATTCAATAGATAAAAGCTGCATTGCACCTCGCACGCCAACCGAGTCAACCCTCGTCCAAATTTGGGCCACAATCCTCAACGCAGAGTGCGTTGGCATTGGCGACAACTTCTTCGATTTGGGTGGAGATTCCCTGCTGGCAATCCGCCTCATCAATGAGATTAACCAGCAATTTCAGCGCGAGTTGCCGCTGTCAGCTCTTTTTTTAAATCCGACAATTGAAGGTTTAGCAGATTCGCTATCTTCAGGAACAAATTCTCTGGAATGGTCGCCTTTAGTTGCGATTAAGCCTCGCGGTAAAAATCCCCCGTTCTTTTGCGTCCATCCCATCTTTGGGGTCGTATTTCCTTATTGCGAGTTAGCCTTTGGGCTAGGAGAAAATCAACCGTTTTACGGGCTGCAACCAAAGGGTATTGACGGCGAAAGTTCTCCGTTAACTAGCATTGAAGACATGGCGGCTGACTACATCGCAGCCTTGCGTACCGTTCAACCAAAAGGGCCTTATTTTTTAGGAGGCTGGTCTTTTGGAGGTTTGGTTGCTTTTGAGATGGCTCAACAGTTGCTCGCAGCGGGGGATGAAGTGGCTTTACTTGCTGTGCTGGATACTTTAGCGCCGGTTTCTGCTAACAAACCTTCTTTTTGGGACGGTTGCAAGTTTATTCTAACTACTGTTTCGCGCTCTATCTGGCCTTTTGTAGTAGATTATTTTCGCTTGGTGGCTACTTCGGAAAATGTTCAAAGTGGCGGTATTGCGGCCAGGTTTCCTAAATTAAATAAGATGCTTAATCTAGTAGCTAATTTTTTGCATCGCTGGAATTGGAAACAGGCAGTTATGGTTAGCATCCTATCTCAGGAGTCAACAAAACACAACTGGCGCGAGCTGGCAATTCCCTCAATGTTTACTGTATTTCAGGCTAATAGTCAAGCAACTCTCAGCTATATACCGAAATTTTATCCGCAGCGAATTACTCTGTTTAGATCGAGGGAACAGCTAAGCATGAGTCATCAAGATTCGACTCTTGGCTGGAGCGAATTAACGACCCAAAAAGTAGAGGTGATTAGGGTTCCTGGGAATCACCTGACTATGCTGAGAAAGCCTAACGTTGAGGTGCTGGCTCAAAAGTTGAAGCATTGCTTTGAGGAGGAATTAAGTGATTGAGTTACCCGCAGGCTTGTGCGTCGCCACCGGGTTTGATGTGCGAAAGCGCTATTAGTCCTGAATCTGATCTTCATCTGCGTGAATCAGCGTCAATCCGTTGTCATCTGCGGTTTACATTCTCTTTTTTTAACCGCAGATACAGGCAGATAAACACAGATTAACGCAGATGAATTAGATCGAGTCCGGTTGCACCCTCCATCCGTGATTGTTGACTGATGACTGTTCTGAAATGCCTCAATCTAAAATCTAAAATCTAAAATTGCCCAATGGATTGCGCGATGCTGAAAATGATAGCACCCAAAGCTCCTGCGATCGGAATTGTCACCAGCCAAGCCGAACCAATTGACAGCAAAGTTTCCAAGCGTACTGTTTTCCAAGCTTTGATCAGCCCGACTCCGACAACTGCACCGACTAAAGCGTGGGATGTGGAAACTGGCAAACCGAAGCGGGATGCTAGCAAGACTGTGGTGGCTGTGGCTAATTCCGCGCAAAATCCGCCGCTTGGTTGGAGTTCGATGATCTTTTCGCCGACTGTGGCAATTACATTTTTGCCCCAGATGGCTAAACCGATGACTATTCCTGCGCCTCCGACGACTAAAATCCACAGGGGCACGCTGAAATCCTCTAGGGGAAAGGAACCTGTGCGCCGGATGTAGGCGATCGCAGCTAGGGGAGCAACTGCATTGCCTACGTCGTTGGAACCGTGGGCAAATGCTACAAAACAGGCGCTCAAGACTTGAAATCTTGCCATTTGTTGCTCGATGAGAGTGTGGGGGAGTGTCGGAGTGGGAGGGGGGGAGAGTGGGAGAGTGGGAGAGTTTGTGTTTGTACTTCTTCCTTCTTCCTTCTTCCTTCTTCCTTCTTCCTTCTTCCTTCTTTCTTCTTCCTTCTCAACTGATTCTAATTTTTTCCAGCTATTGAATGTGAGGCCGATCGCCCCAATACTCCCGATGCCAATGACAAAATCGTGAATTGGAAGATTCCAGCCAAATCTATCCTGGGCGGCGGCGATCGCCCCTGTCTGCACCAAAGCGACATTCACAACAGACGGCAGTACAATTATCCCAAATACGCTCAGCATTGCTGCACTCAGCCAAGGTATCCACTCGCGCATTTGAGATAGAGGATCTGGCCGATCGAGAATCGAATACTTCACCACACTGTAAAATAGTGCGGCTAAAGCACCGCTGGCAACAGGTGTCGCCAGCCAAGTTAGGGAGATAGTGCCGATGGTTCGCCAATCAACTGCATTAATTCCGGCTGCAACACAGCTAAAACCCGCGATCGCGCCCACCACTGCATGGGATGAAGAAACTGGCAAACCTCGACTGGTAGCGATTTGCAGCCATATCCCGCAAGCTATCAGCACTGACACCATCCCGATTAAAAATACTTGCGGTTGGGCCGCGAACACTTGTGCATTCACAACTCCTGTTGCCAGAGTTTCGGAAACTCCTTGGCCGAACAGCACTGCGCCGGAAAACTCCAGTATGCCTGCAACAATTATTGCCTGTCGCAGCGTTAGCGCCTTCGAGCCTACGGATGTCCCCATCGAGTTAGCGACATCGTTGGCCCCCAAGTTGGCGGCGACGTAGAAGGCGAGTGCGGCCATTGCCCCTAGTTGCAGAAATACGACCCCAGAGGTATCTAACATAGAAATTTTTTGACATAAAACGGGCATTTCGATATATGATAAGGGATTGTGAGTTTTGGTAAATCCGATGAAAGGCGCAGAAATAATCCGTTCTATCGAAACGGAAGAAATAAATAGAGTCAAGCAAGAACTTAATAAACAAGTTCCCGAAATTTACGTCGGCGACACAGTGCGAGTCGGCGTAAGAATTAAAGAGGGTAACAAAGAACGGGTTCAGCCCTACGAAGGGACTGTGATTGCCATGCGTAACGGCGGGATTAATGAAACAATCACCGTCCGCCGCGTATTTCAGGGCGTCGGAGTGGAACGGGTGTTTTTGATTCACTCGCCCCGCATCGCTACGATCCAAGTGATGCGCCGCGGGAAAGTCCGCAGAGCAAAACTTTACTACCTGCGCGATCGGGTGGGCAAAGCTACTCGCGTCAAACAGCGGTTCGATCGCTCCCTGTAGGAATGCACCCAGCTTTCCCTTGGTTCATGATTCATGGGAAATTGAAAAAAATCAAAAAAAAGTTTTCCATTTACGAGCGCACTGTGTTAAAATAGAAATCTAGAGGTTAAGCGAATTTCAGCAACCTCACCTGTGCGCTCTTAGTTCAGTTGGTAGAACGCAGGTCTCCAAAACCTGATGTCGGGGGTTCAAGTCCTCCAGGGCGCGCTGAATCACCAAACATTAAATTCTGCCCGAAAGCGCCCGGATTATTGGCTGGCAACAGTCAAAACCGCAAACTTTCGGGTAGAATTAATTTTTGTGGGCGGTTCGCAAAAAATGCCATCAACAAATGCTCGGTGTGGCTTCTCGATCGTTGGTTTAGGCGATCGGCATTTACGCCGTTGATTGGTTGGGCTTGTAAAAAAGTGCTGGCTTTAGATTTGAGATTTGGGACTTGGGCGTAAGTGGTTAGTGTCACAAAATCTGAGAGCCGCGGGCCACTCACACCATCTAAAATCTAAAATCTAAAATCTAAAATCGCAAGGGGGATTGAATCGTGGCGAAAAAAGACGAAGCTCAAGAAACTCAAGAAATAACGGCGCCTGGGTTTAATCCTACGGGTTTTTTTAAGGAAACTAGAGAAGAACTCGACAAAGTGGTTTGGCCCAGCAGGCAGCAGCTAATCAGCGAGTCTTTGGCCGTGCTTTTGATGGTAATCCTCTCAGCAAGCCTGATCTATTTGGTGGATAACTTCTTTAACTGGGGCGCGGGAAAGGTGTTTGGGCCATGACTTTTGCATCAGAAGAATCTGAGTATTCCACAGAAGCGACGGGACAGGCAGCATCGCCAGATGTGCCGGAAATTGATGCTCGCTGGTATGCTGTTCAAGTTGCCTCTGGCTGCGAGAAGCGGGTGAAGGCAAACTTGGATCAGCGGATTCAAACTTTGGATGTTGCCGATCGCATCGTTCAAGTGGAAATTCCGCAAACTCCGGCGATCAAAGTCGGCAAAGACGGTTCCAGGCGACAGTCAGATGAAAAAATCTTTCCCGGCTACGTACTCATCCGTATGTTTATGGACGAGGATACGTGGCAGGTGATCAAGAATACCCCGAATGTAATTAATTTTGTCGGGGCAGAGCAGAAACGCCGCTACGGGCGCGGCAGGGGTCACGTCAAACCGCTACCTCTGAGTCATTCGGAAGTAGAACGGATCTTCAGAAACGCTCAGGAATCAGAACCAGTTGTCAAAGTATCGATGTCTACTGGAGACCACGTTGTGGTACTTTCCGGGCCGTTTAAGGATTTTGAAGGTGATGTGATTGAAGTTAGCCCGGAACGAAACAAGCTCAAAGTTTTACTCTCGATTTTTGGGCGCGATACGCCTGTAGAATTGGAGTTCAATCAGGTTCAGAAACAGAACTAACTAATGGCAAAGAAAGTTGTTGCAGTAATTAAGTTGGCGATTACGGCGGGAAAAGCCAACCCAGCTCCTCCGATCGGCCCAGCTCTGGGTCAGCACGGCGTCAATATTATGATGTTTTGCAAGGAGTACAATGCTAGAACAGCAGACCAAGCGGGTCTGGTGGTTCCGGTAGAAATTTCGGTTTTTGAAGACCGCAGTTTTACGTTTATTCTCAAAACCCCGCCGGCGTCGGTTTTGATTCAAAAAGCGGCTGGCATTGCTAAGGGTTCGGGAGAACCTAACCGCAAGCAAGTAGGGACGATTACACAGGCTCAGTTACGAGAAATCGCTGAAACCAAAATGCCTGACCTCAATGCTAATGATGTTGAGGCTGCTATGAAAATTGTGGCAGGAACGGCTAAAAATATGGGCGTGGCGATCGCGGATTGAAGGAAGAAGGAAGAAGGAAGAAGGAAGAAGGAAGAAGGAAGAGTTTTCCTAGTCCAAGTTCCAAATTGCTAATCCAAAATTCCTGATTTTGAAGGTAAAATCTTCAATCTAAAATCCAAAATCCCCAATCCAAAATCGATCGGTTCAGGGGGAGAAGCAAAGCTTCGCTAGTAACCGAAAACGGGTAGATTTTAAGATTGTTCGATAGGTTCAATCTAAAATCTAAAATCTAAAATCTAAAATCGACTGACCCCAGGAGATAACAATGGCAAAGAAAGTATCGCGAAGACTGCAAGAACTTCTAAAGAAAGTTGAAGACAGACCTTATCTACCGCTGGAAGCTCTGCAACTTTTGAAAGAAACAGCAACCGCTAAGTTTGGCGAAGCTGCTGAAGCTCACATCCGTTTGGGAATTGACCCGAAATATACTGACCAACAGTTGCGGACAACTGTATCGCTACCAAAAGGAACTGGTCAAGTAGTCAGAATTGCGGTGATTGCTAAGGGCGAAAAAGTTAAAGAAGCTCTAAATGCCGGCGCAGATATTGCTGGTTCTGAAGAGTTGATCGATGAAATTCAGAAGGGCATGATGGACTTCGATTGCCTGATTGCTACCCCAGACGTGATGCCGTTGGTGGCAAAATTGGGTCGGTTGTTGGGCCCGCGCGGTTTGATGCCTTCTCCGAAAGGTGGCACGGTGACGACTGACATTGCTCAGGCGATCAACGAGTTTAAAGGTGGTAAACTAGAATTCCGTGCCGATCGAACTGGCATCGTTCATGTTATGTTTGGCAAGGCAGCTTTCTCAGCGGAAGATTTGCTCGTCAACCTTCATGCTTTGCAAGAAACTGTTGACCGCAACCGTCCTTCTGGTGCTAAAGGTCGCTACTGGCGCAGTTTGTACGTATCCGCAACAATGGGCCCGTCGATAGAAGTCGATATCAGTGCTCTGCGCGATACCAAACTTGATGCTGCGTAGAAAGAATTCAGCAGAAGGCAGAAGGTAAAAGACTGCTTCGGCTGTCTGTGTAAATCTCTTACAAGACTTACGCCAGACCCCAGCTAATGTCTGCCTTCTGGTGATAGCCTAATCAAAAATCAATAAGCTGAAGACCGCAGGTGCCGATCGCTTAATTTCCTGCCGAGGCTGAAGAAATAAAAACTCAAGACTCAAAGATTAGAAAATTTCTATTTTTTAATTCTGACTTGTTAATTTTTAATTCTCTGCCCCGGCTCGAAGGTCGGGGTTTTTGACGGGCAGTTTTCGATCCTAAAAGGAGGTGAAATAAGTATGGGCAAAAGTTTAGCAGTAAAAAATGAGATTATTGCAGACCTCAAGCAAACCTTGAGCGAATCTCAACTGGCGATCGTGATTGACTACACGGGCTTAACTGTTGCTGAAATCACAGATTTGCGTCGGCGTTTGCGTCCGAAAGGCAGCAGTTGCCAAGTGGCAAAAAACACGCTAATGCGAATTGCTGTTGAAGGCAACGAAACCTGGCAGCCGATACAAGAATTGCTGACAGGTACGTCGGCGTTCCTGTTCGTGCAAGAAGATATTGGCGGCGCGATTAAAGCTTACCAAGAATTCCAAAAAGTCTCTAAGAAGACTGAACTTCGCGGCGGCGTGATGGAAGGACGGGTGCTGAAAGAAGCTGATGTTAAAGCATTAGCTGATCTGCCGTCGAAAGAACAACTCATGGCTCAAATTGCTGGCGCTATCAACGGTGTCGCAACCAAGTTGGCTGTGGGTATCAATCAAGTTCCTACTTCGATCGCTCGCGGTCTTAAAGCTTATGCTGAAAAAGACGGCGATTCAGCAGAAGTAGCAGCAGAAGCAGAAGCACAACCTGAAGCAGAAAGCGTATCTGCTTAGTCATTAGTCATTAGTCATTAGTCATCAGTCATTAGTGTTAATCCACAGGCTGAAGACTGGAGACGAGAAACTAATGATGGAGGAGCAATCCCAAATCCCAAATCCCAAATCCCAAATCTACAATCGAACTAGGAGTTTAACGAATGTCTACTGCAACTGACGAAATCTTGGAAAAACTTAAGTCTCTGACTTTGCTCGAAGCTTCTGAATTGGTTAAGCAAATTGAAGAAGCTTTCGGCGTGAGCGCTGCTGCTCCTGTCGGCGGCATGATGATGATGCCCGGTACAGGTGGTGGAGCCGCTGCTGAACCAGTAGAAGAGCAAACTGAATTTACTGTCATGCTCGAAGAAGTTCCTGCTGACAAGAAAATCGCAATTCTGAAGGAAGTCCGCGCAATTACCGGTCTGGGCCTGAAGGAAGCAAAAGATTTGGTAGAAGCCGCACCGAAGGCAGTTAAGGAAGCTATTGCTAAGGAAGCTGCTGAAGAAATGAAGAAACAGCTTGAAGCTGTGGGCGCAAAGATTTCTATCAAGTAATCAGAGAATGTAGTTGATATCTATTCCGGTGACACCGGAATGATGGTTGACGGTTGACTGTTGACTGTTGACTGTTGACGGTTAACTGTTAACTATTCCCTAAAATTAATCGCGCGATAGTTACATCTCTCGCGCGATTAATTATTTTTGGCGTAGGGAAACGGCATTGCCGTGTCCTCTTAGATTTTAGAGGCGGCCTCCATTTGCCGCACTACTGTTAAAGCAGAATAGGAAACGCCGGCAGTGCCTTCTCCGGGATGGGTGGAGTCGCCTACTAACCACAAGTTTTTAATTGGTGTGCGGTTGGCAAATCCGAAGGGGCCGAAGGTTGGTATTCGCTGGCCGATGCCACCCACAACTCCTCTATCTCTCGCTGTGTAGCGGGCAAAGGTGCGGGGTGTGGCGGCTTCTTGGTGTACGATCGACTCTGGCGTCAAATTGAAATATTCGCTCAAACGGGCGATCGCCCCTGCGGTATATTTTTGCTTCAATCCTTCATAATCAACCGAATTCCACCACATTCGAGTATCAGTAAATGAGGAAGCGATAATTGTCGCCATTCCCTGCGGTGCTCGGCCATCTCCCGGATGGCTGACTGAAACAAATAATGAATTATTCTCCCCAATCTCGCCGTCGTAATCGTAGAGAAACTGAAGGTGGGGCGGACAATTTGCGGGAATTGCGTTTTCATGCACTCCCAAATATATGACAAATGCACCGGATGCGGGCGGCAATTTATCAACTCGATATTTGTAGCCTGCCATTTGATTTGGGAGTTTGTTTGTTGTCTCTGAAGTATCTGATTTAACCGATAAATTATCTGTTGAATTTCCGATAATCGGCTCGCTTGACAACAATTTTACTAGATTTTGCGCGGTTACGTTGGCAACAATGCGATCGGCTGTTTCTGTCCAAACTTCGCCTGTTTTTTGATTGCGAATTATTGTACCGGTGGCTTTGCCGTTGGCGGTGACAATACTTTCAACTGTGTGGCGCAATAAGACTTGACCGCCGTCTCGTTCGATTGCCTCTACAAGTCGATCGCTCAACACCTGCATACTTCCTTCTAGATGATACAATCCCTGCGGCTCTTGCGAAACTCCTAAAGCCGTCGCCGCGTAAAGTAGCGCCGTTTCTTCGGTATCAACTTGAGAATACAATTTTAACTGCAAATCTAGAAAAGTTTTCAAGCGCAAATTGTCACCTAACCCACAAAGTCGCAAAGCATCTCCCACTGTCATAAAAGTGAAAGGCAAAGTAATTAGAGTATCGGGGCGAACTGCTTGAATTAATTGCCAGAAATCCCATAAGTTTCTGGGTGGTAAAACTGGATCGCGCCCTTGAAATTTCCAGCTAGCTTTGAACAATGCAGACAATAATTGCCAAAAAGGTTCGCTTCCGGGAAACTGCCGCTGCCTTTCTTGCTGCCACTTTTGCGGATCTCGCCACACGCTAATCGGTGCGGTTTCTCCCGGCAAAAACACCGCACAAGCGGGATCGCAGGGTGTCGCGGCGGGAAGTTCTATGTCTAATTCTGAGAAAATGCGGTGGTGAATGCCTCCGGGTTCCAATCCTGCAACCTGCGTGGCGCCGACATCGAAGGTAAAGCCTTTGCGTTTGAAGGTGGAAGCGCATCCGCCGGGGACGATCGCCTGGTCTAAGACTAGCACTTTGTATCCTCTGCGGGCTAGCAGGGCTGCTGCTGTCAGCCCGCCGATGCCGCCTCCAATTACCGTGACGCGGCCCTTAGTGTCTGCTGGATTGGATTTGCCTAAAGGGGTGCGATCGCCTGTCATAAATTTATTTATTGTAATATTTCTTAATAGTATGCTCATATTTTGCAATAAAAAGCTCTTGTAGCGACAGGTTGAAATCTATCGCTACAAGAGGAAGGAGACCGAGTTTAGAGGACTTTTTAGGGATAAAGTGATCCGGGCGCACCCGGAGCGTTAGACTGTGCCGTGCTGATGAGAAAATCAGGGACGGCGCCACTTGTTGAGATAAGCTTCGCCAATCCCAGCCACAGCCTGCATTTGAGCTAACTGTTCCCGTAAAGCTTTGATGGTTCTTAGCTGTTCTTGAGACTGTTGTTGCAAAGCGTCGTAATTTCGCTGTATCGCCGCACTCTGGCTCAATTGATTTTCTAGAGATTGCAACTTGCTTCGTTGAACTTGGAAGTCGCCGATCGCACTTGACTTTTCTGCTAACTCGTGCTGTAAAGATTCGTAACTCGACTTTGACACGGTTTCCTGGAATTGGCTTTCGAGATTTTGCTTTTCGGTGGCGAATTGCTGCTGCAAAGATTCCAGAGCACTGGATTTTTCGCCTAGCTGTTGCTGCAAAGATTCCAAAGCACTGGATTTTTCGCCTAGTTGTTGCTGAAACTCGTGTTCTCGGTGTTCTCTTTGGGCCAATTGCTGCTGCAAAGATTCCAGAGCACTGGATTTTTCGCCTAGCTGTTGCTGCAAAGATTCCAGAGCACTGGATTTTTCGGCTAGCTGTTGCACAAACTCGTGTTCCCGGTGTTCTTTTTCAGCGAATTGCTGCTGCAAAGATTCCAGAGCGCTGGATTTTTCGGCTAGCTGTTGCACAAACTCGTGTTCCCGGTGTTCTTTTTCAGCGAATTGCTGCTGCAAAGAAGCGATCGAACTTTCGCGTTCACTCAACTGCTGCTGTAAAGTTTCGTAACTTGACTTCGCTACAGTTTCGGCTAATTGGCTTTCGAGATTTTGCTTTTCAGTAGCGAATTGCTGCTGCAAAGAAGCGATCGAACTTTCGCGTTCACTCAACTGCTGCTGTAAACTTTCGTAACTTTCTTGCAGCGGATTTGGCTTTACACTCACCGAGTCCGATAGAGTTTCTGCCGTTACAGCGTCATTAACTTCGCTTTCTTCGGCTGTTTCCCCTTGCAAGTGGGCTGCATCTACCTCAGTTTCTTCACCTTTTTTCCAAGTGACAGTAACTTCCGTCTTGTCCTTAGAAATATCCAGAGCGCCTTGTGCCAAGCGTTCTAGGAGTTCCGACCTTGATATTCCGAGCTTGCGAGCGATCGTGTTTAATCGATCGGCACTAGAAGAAGTCAGCGAAAGTCCGACTTTGACTTTACTTTCTGAATTGGAACTAACTACATTGCGATTTTTTTTGACCATTGGCATTTTCCTCATGCCAACCTACACTAATAAGTGTAGTGGCTGAAGCTTGTATTAAAATTAATTCTTGTTACTTACCAATTGTGCCAGCTTGCGTTCCCAATTGAACAAAAATCCGTGAATATACTCTTGGGTTCATTCCTCCCCGTAGAACCGCGTGAACATTCCCTGACGCGGGTTTTTTTCGGCACGATACCGCAGATAGCGCAGTTGAGCTTGTAAGCCGTTGTTTTAAAGCGAAGCTTCCAAAGTCGCACCTGCAACCCGATGATCTCGATCTTTTGCCAAATAGCTCACAGCAGCGCGAGCTTGAGGATTGTCAAATTTCCTCAGCGCGCGAGCAACTCGCAGCCGAATTCCCCAGTAATCCGCGCTCACAAGAGGTAATAATTGCTGCAAAGCCTCTTCTTGCTTCTGGGTATTTGCCAGCAGACCAAATCCGTCAATTGCTGCTTCCTGAACTGGTAAATCTTCGCCGCCAAGACCGATCGCACAAATTTCAAATACTGCATCAGGACACTGCATTTCGTACAGCGGAGCCATAATGCTGCGCCGAACGAGCCAATTGTCATCGCGGCGAAAAGCTTCGACTAAATGAGAAATTGCCTCGGTTCCGAACCTTGACAAAGAATTAGCGGCTTCGGCGCGCACGTTCGGATCGCGATCGAACTGCATCATTTTTAACAGCGCCGCAAAAGCTTCCGCAGTTTGAATCTGCCGCAATCCCATCGCCACGAACGATCGCACCATAAACTCGCGATCGTCCACTTTGCTCAGCAACATCGGCAGCGCCACCGCAGAATCGCAGTTTCTCAGAGCCGTTACCCCCCGCAGCCTCTCTTGAGAATCCGAACTTTGCAGCGCTGCTTGGATTTCGTTAATTTTCATAAGCCAATTATAAATTTTTGTTACGTTTCTTTACAATTTTAGCAATTATTCCCGGATTTTGGGCAGATTAAAAAAAACTTCACTGCTGAATAATAAATTTTGTGGGTATTTAAGCGAATTTTTGTATTACTAATGAAGGCAATCAGTACCCTATTTATTTGAGTATGCGGAGGCATCATTATTATCTCGCGCGTAAAATCCCAAATGATTGGAAATTGGACGTTCCTGCATGGGAATTTTATTCTGAATCGGAGCATTCAACAGTTTCGCTCCTGACGGCGATGCTACTGCAAAAGTTACCGACCCGCCGCCATCTAAATTCAGCACTGTCTCGGCTCCCAACTGCATCGAAATATCAGTTATTTCGCTCAATTTCAGCCCTTCACTGTAAAGCCTCTGCTTGCCGTCTGCCAGAATTAACCACAACTTGTCGCCTGTTTTGTCGATCGCCGCGACGGCACGGGGATAGGGTTTATCCTGTGTGCGTTCTTTCTGGCTTTGTGCTACGGGTTGGCCATTTTTTACCAGCAAAGTATCTCCGGCAACTGCATAGGCTGTTCCCGCAGGACAAGTACCGTTTTCGATTATTTGAGCGCGGTTTTTGGCATCAAAACAAAGGGCGGGAAAGCCTGAATGTGGTTGAGAATAAGCTTGGCTTTTGGCAATGGCGTGTCCGACATTATTTACTCGATCGCCACTGCGGGGATAGTAATCCCAAGGTGCTTCCTCGATGCAGGGATAAAAAAAATTGCCGTTGACGGCTAATTGCAATTTAAATTCTTTCAGGAATTCAGTAGCGGTGCGGGCATTGGTTTCTGTTAAATCGGGTGTTGGGTTTCCGGGAGTGACAAAAATTCCTATTCCCGGCGCTTTTAGGTCGATGCTAACAATGTGAATTAGGGTGGGACGCGGATTAGTCCGAAATTCCCTGCGGTAGGCTATTCCTTGAAAGAGCGATCGGGCTTCGTTTGTTTGTTGGGGGCGCAAAAAGTAGGGAATGTTGTAGAGTAGTATTGGTGCGAGCAATATTCCGAGACCGAGAATATGCCAAATTGGTTTGATCGTGGGTCGATAATTCATACCATTTTAGATTTGAGATCGGGGAGGGGAAAACTGACAGATTTATATATTTTCAAGCATCCTGTACTAATATGAAGTATTCGGGTTCCAATAATTTTAGCAATCAAATTTTACGAAATAGATCGTTCCAAGGACAAGTTCTTAGCGGTGCTGATTTCAGCGGTGCGGATGTTCGAGGCTGCAATTTTAGAAATGCTCAGTTAGCGGGTGCGAATTTTATCGGTGCGAAAATCGGGCTTTCTCGGCGACAGATAGCTGTTTTGAGTGCTGGGGCGATCGCGATTTGTTTGGTTGTGGGCGATGTTCTGACTCGACTGATTTTGGGAACTCAAGGACAACTACCGGGCTCTGGCAGTTGGCCTTTTGTTCTGTTGCTGTACGGGGTTTTGAGCGCTGCTGGCTTCGCTTCGGCGATCGCCAGCAAACAGCCAAAAACCTCAAAAGCGGGTAGATTGGCACGAACAATTTCTGCTATTCTATCAGGAGCTTTGCTGGGATTTTTCTATGCTGGGACTGCAACTAATAATAATTCCCAGGCTGCTCTTGCTGGAATGTCGATCGGCGGGGTGTTAATGTTTTTTGTGAATTCCCGGATTCGTAGCCAATTTTCACAGGTGGCGATCGCATCGGCTGGAAGTGTGGCGACTTACGCAGCAGCTTTTTTGTTAAGTGCAACGGCGAGCGCTTTTCTGAGCACTCACAAACTGTTTTGGGGTATTTGTTTCGGTTTGCTGTCGCTGCTGTATCTTTGGTTTGCGTTTGTGTCTTTCTCGGCTATTGTTCGAGAGATTGGAAATGCTGAGGGTACTTCGTTCAGAGGGGCAAATCTCGCTGATGCTAAGTTCGATATACATTAGCTCAATCTAAAATCTAAAATTTAAAATCTAAAATTACCCGACTGATATTCAAACAGTAATTGAGCCAGCAGAAAGCGACGCTTTGCTGCAAACGGTGATGGAGCAAATGGCCCTCGCAACTTTCAATCCCAACGACAGCGAACTGCTCAAAAAGATGGTTGAATGTATGGGAGATTCGCAGGGAATGGTGAGGCTGAGTTTAGCCGAAACTCTCGGCTCAATTGGCAAACCTGCAACTCCTTTTTTGGTGGAAGCTTAGCACATCACCGCAACCCTGTCGTGCGTAGAGCCTCTGCTAAAACGCTGACTCTGATTTGCGAGGCGATCGCCCGAACCACGCTGCTAGAAGCTTTTTTACACGATGAGGATCAAGTCGGGGGAGGAAGAGTGGGATTAAAGACAAAGCCTGCGGTTTCCAACCGCGCCTACACAGACAAAACCCACTTGGAGTGGGTTAAAGAATTTTTACTCGATCGGGCCTTGACATTTTCCTCTCAAAACGAGAGTATAAGCATAGTAGTCTATGCAGTTGTTTACCCGAAGATCGCTATGCAAAACAAAAGAACAAATCAAAGAAAAACAAATGCACCTAATCTCGATCCGGAACCTCCGTAAAGATTCTGCCCAGTACCCCGATGTCAAAAATCAAATTGATAGCTGGAATGCAACTGTAAAGCAAGCAGAATGGCAGAATTTGGAGGAGGTTCGCAAGATTTACCGGGATGCCGAAGCAGTAGGAAACTTGACAGTCTTCAATATCAAAGGCAACGAATATCGCCTGATAGTCGGCATCAACTACGAGGAGCAAACTATTTTTTACAAATATTTCCTAACCCACGCTGAATACGACAAAGAAAAATGGAAAAATGATCCTTACTTTTGATGGAGCTACTTATAGCAAATTGCTTGCAGAAATTGCTCCTAGAGCGATCGAAACCCAAGAGGAATACGATCGCCTCCTGGCTGTGGCAGAACGGCTAACGTTCGCTAAAAAGCTCACTCCAGAGGAGAGAGCTTTATACAAGTTGTTAGTCACGCTGATTGAAGTTTATGAGACGGAAAATTATCCGATCGAATCGGAGCCTCATGAGATTTTGCAACACATCATGGAATCCAGCGGCACCCGTCAAGCGGACTTGGTAGGTATCATTGGATCGAGCGGTGTGGTGTCTGAGGTTGTGAATGGGAAAAGAGCGATTAGCAAGGCACAAGCTAAGGCACTAGGCGATTATTTTAAAATCTCACCTAGCTTGTTCATTTAATTTGGAAATTGGGCATTGGAAAAACAATTAAGTGACGCTCTTAGACCATATCGCTGGCGATTGGTGGAGGATCTTCACTATGGTTTTCTACTATTGGCATTATCTGGGCGTTTATTCTCGGCGCGATCGCCCGTAATTTACCCTCAAAAATATAAAAGCGAGATCCCTTGAGTTTTCTAAAAGAATTCAAGGGCGATCGCTCTAATCAAAGTATTTATCTCATATCAGAGATTTTTGTTGCAAGCTGTTTTTTTTGCCTGAACAGCTTGATTAACGGAGAGGGAGGGATTCGAACCCTCGTTAAGTTGCCCTAAACACACTTTCCAGGCGTGCGCCTTCAACCGCTCGGCCACCTCTCCAGGGCTAAATTAATTCATTTAGCCACAGCTAAACTATCTTAGCAGAACAAATCTGATTTGGGAAGGGGTAACGGCATAAATTTGCTGTTTAATGTGGGTAGGGTGTCAAACGGGCAGGCCGGATTCTGCTTCCTGTGTCGCAAACCCTTTCATATAAAGGATTTAGCCCCGCAAACCCCAATCTAAAATCTAAAATCTAAAATCTAAAATTCCATGACAGACTCTTACACAATTAAAATTCATAACAGACAGACAGGCGATCGCCACACCGTGCGAGTACCCGAAGACCGCTACATCCTGCAAAGCGCCGAAAACCAAGGAGTAGAATTGCCCTTTTCCTGCCGCAACGGCGCTTGTACCGCCTGTGCGGTGCGCGTCAAGTCGGGGGAACTGCACCAGCCAGAAGCAATGGGGCTTTCTGTGGAACTGCAAAAAGAGGGTTATGCCCTGCTGTGCGTCAGCTATCCCCGTTCCAACATCGAGGTAGAGACGCAAGACGAAGACGAAGTGTACGAACTGCAATTCGGCCGCTACTTCGGCAAAGGTAAAGTTAAAGCCGGTTTGCCGTTGGATGAAGAGTGAGGGAATTTGATAAATAATCAACTACCAATTATCCATGCTTTATCGATTATGTGCGATCGCCCTTTGTCTGTTGCTAGCTAGCTGCCAAAAACCAGAAATGCCGCAAGGTACGATCGCCAAAGTAGAAAGGGCCATCAGCGGCCAAACAATCGAAGTTATCAGTACAGCCGACAAAATAGCCTTATTAGAACAAATCAGGCTGATTGGTATTGATGCGCCGGATTTAAAACAGCAGCCTTGGGGAGAAGCAGCCAAACAAAGACTAGAACAGCTAACTGTGGGAAAACAGGTATTGTTAGAATCAGACATCGAAGAGAAAGACCAGTTCGATCGCAAACTAGCCTACTTGTGGCAAGATAAAATTTTGCTCAACGAACTGCTAGTCAAAGAAGGTTATGCCCTGGCCTCAGTGCGATCGCCCAACACCAAATATCAGCAGCGACTCATCAACGCTCAAGAATGGGCGAGACTCATGGGTAAAGGTCTGTGGAATCCAGAACGAGCTTTGCGCCAAACTCCCGCAGAATTTCGCCAGCAAAATCGGAATTAGTCAGTTGACAGTTGACAGTTGACAGTTGACAGTTGACAGTTGGCAGTTGACAGTTGACAGTTGACAGTTGGCAGTTGTCATTGGAAGCAATTCCCAATTCCCAATTCCCAATTCCCAATTCCCAATTCCCAATTCCCAATTCCCAATTCCCAATGACTGACAATCAACTGCAAAACTTCTTAGAAATAGCCACCGAAGCAGCCCTAGCCGCCGGTTCCGTCCTGAAATCTTTCTGCGGAAAATTAGAAAAAATTCAAGAAAAAGGCCGATCGGGCGATTTAGTAACAGAAGCCGACAAAGCCTCAGAAGCGGTTATCTTAGAAATTCTCGGCCGCCACGTACCCGACCACGCCATCCTCGCCGAAGAATCCGGCAAATTAGGGGATGCCAGCAGCAAATACCTGTGGGCGATCGACCCTTTGGATGGCACAACAAATTATGCTCACCAATATCCTTTTTGGGCCGTGTCGATCGGACTTTTAATCGACGGAATACCACAAATTGGAGTAATTTACGACCCTTTTCATAATGAATTGTTTCGGGCAGGCAAAGGATTGGGAGCAACCTGCAACCGATCGCCGATCGAAGTTTCCCAAATCCCAGAATTGAGAACCAGCTTGCTAGTCACTGGCTTTGCATACGATCGCCGCGAAACAGCAGACAATAACTATGCCGAATTCTGTCACCTCACCCACCTCACCCAAGGCGTGCGGCGCAGCGGTTCCGCATCCCTAGACCTCGCACACCTCGCCTGCGGGCGATCGGACGGATATTGGGAACGGGGACTGTCCCCTTGGGACATAGCAGCAGGTGTAGTCATCGTCTCCGAAGCCGGAGGTCAAATTACAGCTTATGACGGTAGTGCCTTTGAGATGAACTCAGGTCGGATTTTGGCCACAAACGGCAAAATACACGCCGAACTCAGCAGCGCACTGCTAGCAGTTCCTCCCTTATCTTCTTGGAAGTAGCGCCCCCCAGCAATAGATCGGGGGTAGTACGGGGGTCAGAACCCCTTGACTCAAGCTACATTAAAGAATAGTGAAAAGCCAGGAAAGGAAGAGTAAAAGTTATGTCTTTTGAAATGACAAAAGGGCTGTTCAAGTATGACTTTACAGATCAGCACGCAATTTTGGGAATTCCCTTAGACGCCGAGTTTAACGACATCCGCAAGCGCTACATGAAAATCGCCCGCCGCTTGCATTCGGATACTTGCTCTTTTGAAGACCAAGCAGATAAAGATTGGGCCAACCAATTTTTGTCAAAAGTAGTCAATCCGGCTTACAACAAATTCTCTAAGGAAAGCGATCGCAAAGAATACAGCCTGCTATTAGCAGCCATCGGCAAGCGCGTTGTTAAAGAACAGGCGAAAATGCAAATCGAAAGCGAAGCAGCTAAACAGTTAGTTACCGCTCAAAATTGGGAAGAAGCTTACAAAACAGCAGTTAGCAAACTCGCTCTCAAGCAGTACGAATCAGTTAAGGAAACGCAAGAGGCGATCGATCAAATTAGCGAACTTAACATGGTTTACCTGCTGCGAAAAGAGCGCATGGGTGGTGGTGGTGCGGTTGCACCCGGTTCATCTGCAAAAGCCACAAACCCAACTAGCACAGAAAAAACAGCAGCAGCAACCTCAGTCACCGCAAATCCCGCGCCTCCTCCTCCTCCGCCTAAAGTCGAACCCCCAGACTCGCAGACCGAAGCCTATTGCCGCCGAGCTCAAGGATTTATGGACAGCAAAAATTACGCTAAAGCAAGTTTGGAGTTGAGGGAAGCCCTGAAGCGCGATCCAAAACACAGCAAGGCTCACGCTATGTTAGCAATGTGTTACCTTGAACAAAATCAAGCCACAATGGCAAAACTTGAGATGAACAAAGCTTTGGCATCAAATCCTGAAGAACCGACGGCTTTGGAGGTGAAGAAAAAGCTGGAACAAGCTTCCGCAAAAGCCAAAAAAGGTGACGAGAAACCAGGATTTTTTGCAAGTTTGTTTGGCGGGAAGAAGAAGTGAGAAGTTGTGAGTGGTGAGTCTTGAATATTTAGAAACGAATGAACTGCTCAGCAGTGGAGTGAGGTAGATTAAAACAATCAAGACTTGGTGATATCAAATCCGGTGACATCGGAATTATACCATCAGTGCGATCGTCCCGCGATCGCGGATTCTCCAGAAAGAACGGGACGATCGCACTGACGGGGAAAATGATAATTGCGATGCAAACGAAAACGATATGACGCCTTAATTTGTTAAAGTCGAATGTTAAGCTTGCCTTCTTCGACTTTAACACCGTCCCCTAAAGCTAAGCTTCTAAGCCCAATCTAAAATCTCAAATCTAAAATTAATATGACACCTTAATTTGTTAAAGTCGAATGTTAAGCTGGCCTGGTTAGACTTTAACACCGTCCATAAAGCTAAGCTTTTAAGCCCCATCTAAAATCTAAAGTCTAAAATCTAAAATTGATATGGTTCACCAACCCCCATCCGGCGCAAGAGATTTATTGCCCCTTGACGTTGCTCAAAAAATTTCGATCGAACGGCGCTTGCAGCAGGTTTTTCACCGCTGGGGCTATCACCGGATTATTACCTCTACTCTAGAAAGGCTGGAGACATTGATGGCTGGGGGCGCGATCGACCGATCGACCTTAATTCAATTGCAAGACGCCGAGGATGGAGAACTTGGTTTGCGGCCGGAATTGACAGCATCGATCGCGCGCGCGGCTGCAATGCGGATGGCCGGGACTCGCTGGCAGCCTCAGCGCCTCTACTACAACGCTAACGTGTTCCGCAAAGGCCCAGATACTGGCTCAGGCGGGCAACAGGAGTTCTATCAAGCTGGCGTAGAGCTCCTCGGCGCGGGGGGGGCGGTTGCGGATGCGGAAGTGCTGCTGCTGCTGTCTGAGTGCTTGCAGAGCTTGGAAATTGATGAGTGGCATTTGGTTTTGGGAGAAGCGGGCTTGACTGCAACATTGCTAGAACCGTTTCCGCCAAACGTGCGCCAAAAAGTTCGGGGGGCGATCGCCAATCTCGATCGAATTGCCTTGGAAACTTTGCCGCTGTCAACGGAATTGCGAGAAAGAGCTCTGCTATTATTTGACTTGCGCGGTCGCCCGGAAGAGGTGTTGCCAATTGTTGCCAAGCTGGATTTAGATTTGCCGCAGCAAGCGGCGTTAAATAATCTCAAATCTGCGATCGAATTGCTGCACCAATGCCAATCAAAAATTCCCAATCTCAAATCCCACATTCACCTCGATTTGAGTTTAATTCAAACATTTGACTATTACACTGGAATTGTGTTTGAAGTTGTCAGCAGCAGTAAGACTGGACAGCGAGTTCTAGGACAAGGGGGACGTTACGACCAACTGTTGGGACTGTTTGATCCGCAAGGGCAAAATTCCCCCGGCATCGGGTTTTGTCTGAATATTGAAGAATTGCACCAAGTGTTGCTGACAGAGGGGCAATTGCCCAGCCAGACGCCCGCTAGCGACTGGTTGGTTGTGGCTCAAACTCCTGAAGCTAGTGCCGCCGCGTTTGCTTACGCTCGCAAACTCCGAGACTCTACTCACCTAGTTCGGGTAGAAATAGATTTGGAGAGTCGGGAGACAGCAGAGTCGGCACGGGAATACGCGCGCGATCGACGAATTGCTCAAATTGCTTGGGTAAATGCCGAAGGATTGCCAACAATTGAAACGGTAAATTAGCCTAATTGGTAATTGGTAATTGGTAGTTGGTAATTGGCTAAAAATCACCCGATATGATATTATGTATCCTGCTGATTGAGAGAAGGTTTTGCCAATTGCTAATTGCTAATTCCCTATCTAACTAAAATCTTTTGAGAGAACACTATGGCACACACTATTGTTACGAATATTTGCGAGGGAGTTGCTGATTGCGTTGGCGCTTGTCCGGTTGCTTGTATTCACCCCGGCCCCGGCAAAAATGTCAAGGGTACTGATTGGTTTTGGATTGATTTTGATACCTGTATTGACTGCGGTATTTGTTTGCAGGTGTGTCCTGTCGAAGGTGCGATCGTTCCAGATGAACGGCCTGAGTTGCAGCAAACTCCCTCTTGATTGCAACTTGATTGCAATTGAGGGCTAGATAGCTACATTAACTAAGGGGTAAGGTGCGCGACCGGGCGCACCCTAAATTAACTTTTTTATGAACCGCAGAGGGCGCAGAGGACACAGAGAAGAAGGGTGAGAAATCTTGAAAAACTCTAACGTTTAGATATCTAAGTGAGGTAATTAATTATGTTACTTTTAGATCCAAAAACTCTCGTTCCAGCGACTGAACAGCGCATAATTCTCTATGAGGTGACTTGGGAGCAATACGAGCAACTTTCTGATATGTTTGTCGATGAATTTCCCAGGATGATCTACTTGGAAGGAACGTTAGAAATTATTATGACGACCTCGCCAGAACAGGAAAGGCTTAAAACAATTATTGCCCGGTTGATAGAAACTTATGCGGTTGAAAGGCTAATTAATCTCAACGGTTACGGAAATACTACATTTCGCCGCGAAGCTGTGAGACGGGGTGCGGAACCAGATGAGTGTTACTGTTTAGGTTTACTTGCAGAAGTCCCGGATATTGTGATAAAAATTGCTCTGACTAGCGGCGGTGTTGACAAGCTGGAGGTGTATCGCGGTTTGCAGGTTCCTGAAGTCTGGTTTTGGGCTAACGATCAATTTTCTCTTTACCACTTGCGGGAGTCTGGTTATGAGTTAATTTCCAGCAGTGAATTTTTGCCTGAGTTAGACTTTTCTGTATTGAGTCAATATGTAGGATATGTTAACCAAACAGAAGCTGTTATTGCTTATAGAAGTGTTTTGCAAACAGCTACAGGAATGTCAAATCAATAGACATCTCCAGAAAATCCATTATTGAACAGGCAAGATGCCTGTTCCACAATAAAAAAAAGCCCGTGAAGCGTAGCTATCCCCCAGGGAATCGCACTTTACAAAAAAAATCTACACTAAAATCTACAATAAAATCTTATGCAGCCGATCGCACTTTCCGACTCTCATATTTTATCCATGCGTACCCACGCCGAAAGCGCTTATCCTGAAGAATGCTGCGGTTTGTTGCTCGGTCGAGTTACTGGCGATGTTAAAAATATAGTAGAAGTTTGGCCGACTGAGAATGCTTGGAGTGCTGAGGCCCAGGAGAATTGGCCTGACCAAAAAGAATTGACAGAAAAACGCAGATATGCTATAAAGCCCGAAGATATGTTGCAGGCGATGAAACACGGGCGCGATCGCACTCTGGATATTATCGGTATATATCATTCTCACACGGATTGTCCCGCAGTGCCCTCAGAGTGCGATCGGGCATTGGCGTGGGCCGAATACTCTTATATTATTGTGTCCGTCCGACAAGGCTGTTCAGAAGACGTTCGCAGTTGGAGTCTTGACGGAGAGGGGAACTTTCAAGCAGAGGAAATTCGCCTAGTGGAACAGACTCAGATTAAGAAATAATTAGTAAAAATAACAAACTCGTAAAAATGCGAAAGATTTAGATAGGATATAATTCAAAATCTGCGCTACACACAATATCATGCTAAATCCTAATCTGGACGAGATCCAGCTCAACAAACAAGAATACGAACGCTACTCTCGCCACCTCATCCTCCCAGAAGTTGGATTGGAAGGGCAGAAGCGTCTCAAAGCTGCCAGCGTGCTCTGCATCGGTACGGGAGGTCTCGGTTCGCCGTTGCTGCTGTATTTAGCAGCCGCCGGTGTTGGCCGCATTGGGATTGTAGACTTTGATGTTGTAGACCATTCCAATTTGCAGCGCCAAGTAATTCACGGCACTTCTTGGGTTGGGAAACCGAAGATTGAATCGGCTAAAAATCGGATTTTAGAAATTAATCCTTTTTGTCAAGTTGATTTGTACGAAACTCGCGTTAGTTCCGAAAATGCGATCGACATTGCCACTCCTTACGATATCATTATCGACGGTACGGACAACTTCCCGACTCGCTATTTGATGAACGACGTTTGCGTGCTTTTAAACAAGCCCAACGTCTACGGTTCCATCTTCCGATTTGAAGGGCAAGCAACTGTTTTCAACTACGAAGGCGGCCCGAATTACCGCGACTTGTACCCGGAACCCCCGCCTCCTGGCATGGTTCCTTCTTGTGCAGAAGGCGGCGTTTTAGGGGTTTTGTGCGGAGTTGTCGGTTCTATCCAAGCAACGGAAGCTATCAAGATTATCTTGGGTCAAGGCACTACTTTGAGCGGCAGATTGTTGCTTTACAATGCCTTAGATATGACGTTCCGACAATTGAAACTGCGGCCTAATCCAGTGCGCCCGGTAATTGAAAAGTTAATCGATTACGAACAATTCTGCGGCATTCCTCAAGCTAAAGCGGAGGAAGCAAGTCAGCAAACGCAAATTCCTGAGATGACTGTCAAAGAACTTAAGCAGTTAATCGACAGCGGTGCCAAGGATTTTGTATTGTTGGATGTTCGCAATCCCAACGAGTATCAAATTTGTCAAATTCCTGGGTCAGTTTTGGTTCCTTTGCCGGATATCGAACACGGCGCAGGTGTCGCTAAGGTCAAGGAATTGTTGAACGGCCACCGCTTGATTGCACACTGCAAAATGGGCGGGCGTTCTGCGAAGGCTTTGGGGATTTTGAAAGAAGCTGGAATTGAGGGGATTAATGTTAAGGGCGGAATTACTGCTTGGAGTGAAGAAGTAGACCCGTCTGTACCTCAATATTAAGGCTAATCTTTTTCTGGGGCGGGCGATTTGCCCGCCCGGAACCGGGATGATTAGACTTCTTGCACTCATTTCCCAACAATCTCAAAATTATCTGCGTTAATCTGTGTTTATCTGCCTTGAATCTGCGGTTTCCGTATTAATCAAAGATTTATGCAATTCAACTCTATTGCGGCGGCAACTGCTTATTTTTACCGAGTAGATTCTTGAACTTACCTAATAGATTCTTGGAATTTGCACTCAACATAACCATACCCCAAACCACAACCCCCGCACCGATACTAATCAACAATACCAACGCAAAAGAATTAATTTCCCCCTTCAAGAAAGGCAAAGCAACCATTTGATTCGACGGCTCTTGTTCAATTAAATAAGGAGCACTTCCAGCCACCACCCCGGCTACTCCCAAACCAAAGCCGACAGCTTGAATCGTTACCTCTAGTTTGGCATTCCGATAAGCTTCTTCGATCGCCACAATAGCTCTAATTGCCTCGGTTGCTTGGTCTAGCAAGCCGGAACCGTGTTTGAAATAGCCTAAATCTGCTTGAATCTGCCTTTGAAACTGCGGGCAAGTTTCTTTGCTGAATGTTTCGAGGAAACTTAAATCGGCATCACTATCATTGTACTTTTTAGCTGCTTTGATGTCAAGACTTATTTGATTTAATTTATCTTGGTAATTTTGGGCGTTAATTGCGATCGTATTTTGGCGAAACTCCAAATCAATCAGCATTCGGGCATACTTCACAGCCCGAGGCGGCATCTCAATCATCTGAGTTTCCAGATATTTTAATTCTTCCTCCTTTAAACCCGCACCTTTCGATTGCTTCTGCTGAGCTTTATCTCGCTGCAAATACTTAAAAGTATTGTCAATATCCCGTTCAATTTTTTCATATTCCTCGCGAATTTTGCGGTAATAGGCCCGACTTTCCCAAAAAGCACGAATAATTTTATTTCTGTACAAAAACAGCTCCATAAAATCGCCGTACCTGGCTGCATCCCAGATTTCACCTGTTGCCGGACTGTTTAAAAACCAGATCAGAATGTGGCAGTAGGAAGCCTGCTGATTCGGATTGCCATATTCCAAAATCGGACTGCCGAACAACTCGCCTTGACGGTAAAAAGTCGGCAAGTTTTGACCGCAAATAAACTTTTCCAGACACTGTTGAGCCAAGCTTTTGAGAAAATGCTCATCTTGCCGCATTTCTTGGTTTTGTTCCGCACTCAGCCAAGCTGTAAGCAGCAGAGTTTGACCAAAATAACTGTTAACAGAATTCGGCAGCAAGCAGTTATCTGGATTCAATTCCTGAAAAATGCTAACATCGACATTAGATGTTTTAATACCATCAATTTCTTCGGGAATGCTAATGTTAAATCCCAAAGCATAACTGTCATCAATCCGCTGCGGTTGAGCAAATCCTTGGAGAAAAATCGGCTGGCCGTGATGCTCAATATTCTTCTCGAAAGGCAGAAAAGCCAGGTCATTTACAGAATTTTCAACAATCAGGTTGACGCGCCCTCCCGGAGGTGCTGTTTTCGCGCTGTATAAATTGCTAGAATTTAATTCCGCATCGACTTTGAGATTATTTTTCAATATCTCGTTGCACTTTTGCCACAAATGTTCGGGATTGACAGGGAAATTTGAGCTTGAAGTTAGGGCTGGCTGTTGAGAATTGACAGGGGAATTTGAGTCAGAACCTAGGGCATCCCAGAGGTGAAAGGCAAATAAATGAACGTTGGGAGCATAGATTTTGCTATTTTGGTTCATTATCGGTATCCGAACTATTTTCTTGGTTGGGATTTTGTTGTAGATTGTACGCAGTTAGAATGCTGTCGCGCAGAATTTTAGTGATATTAGTTGTTGACCGCCCTGTCATTAAAGTCGGTTTCGTGGGACGGATATCTTGCCGTGCATCACTTACATTATCAACCAAGTTTTGTTCCTCAATAGCATCTCTCAAAGTCTTTCCCAGTTCGTGTTTGCTACACCACTTGCTGATAGTCATGGCAATCGGGAATAATTCATCATCGGCAGATTCAGCTATTTGTGTTTCTAATTCAGGTAAATCACGCCATGCAGAGATAAAGATACTCGGTTTTTCGTTCAGCCAGTTCAGGAAAGTATTGATAATTTGTTCAGGTTCCATAGGACAATTCCCCTTTGATAAAAATTTAGGTTTCGTAACTCATCTCACAGATTTTGCAATTACTTCTGGCTTGTTTTTTTCTGGCAATCACGCTCGCCTTCACATTATACCAAATCTGTTTTAAATCGCAATGCTTTCTCTTAGCCCGCTAGGAGTAGACTTCGTTTGTGTGGTAGCGATTTCAAGATGCGATTCCTCTTAATATCCAGTAGCGCAGAAGGCAGCCCAATATTGTGGGTCGGAAAATAGTGATTCATCTGGTGTGAAGGACGTTAACCGCAATTGGACTTTTTGACTCAATTTTTTATCTAAACCTAACGATTGCATCCAAACACGAAAATCTTTTTCCGTGACTCCGCGCATCCAGTTTTGCGCCGCATTCAAAGCGAGGGCTACTGAATCTGCATCCGGCAATTTCTGATAAAATTTAATCATTAAAATTGCCGTGGCAAAATCATCGACAGCCCACAGACTGCTGACAACATTCATGCTACCCGCATACAAAAAACCGCTGGGTAAACCAATGTATTCATCCGTCATTGCGGTTGAGGTGGTTAACCCGGTTTCGCAGGCGGAAAGTGTGACGAGACTGCACTGCGGTAACTGCAATTCGGCAAAGATTTCTCGCAGGGTGAGGCATTTTTCTGGGATGGCTTTTCTGCCGCTGCGTAGGGTGAGATAGCGCTGTTTTTCATCGGGCTGATTTGACTCTGGGGGCGGGGGTGAGGTTTGCGGTTCCAGGGAATCGGCTAAGACTAGGGATGACAGCAGCGGATAGTCAAAGTTGAAGATGCCGTGACAGGAAAAGTGCAGGTAGTTGGCGTTTGAGAGGTTTTCTCGGTTTTCGTTGAGGGCGGTTTTTGTGGCTTGTTTTTTGAGTAAAATTTGATGCGGATTGAATCGGGTTTTGATGGTTTCTACTTCCATGTCGGCGTTGAATAAGTCTTCGGTGGGATTCTGGAGGGCAAATAGTTGTTGCTGATGTGGTGGGGGGGAGTTTCTGGTGGTGATGCGATTTTTTACGAGTTGCAGCAGTTGCAAGCTGGGGGCGTATTTCACGCCTGCGGGGAAGCTGTCGAGGAGGTAGCGGCGAGAGTTGGTTTTTTCTTTAAATCGGGTTTCTGAGGTGAATTGTAGGGCGTGGAGGGGGAATAGGTGCAGGTAGCGGTGGGGTACTAGGATTAGTTGTTTGCAGTTGGGGGGGATGTGGGCGATTATCTCGTTTAGTCGCAGGATTTCTGAGAGTGTTTCGAGTTTTTGGGATAGGGTTTTTTGCCAGGTTCTGTTGGTTTCTTTGTTGCGGTATTCGTCGAGATAGTTGTTTTTCCAGGTTTCTAATTCGGCTATTTCGGTTGTGGTATATGTGACTGGTTTTATGCTGTCGCGGGTGATGATGAAGGCTGATCCCCCCCAGCCCCCCTTAAGAAGGGGGGAGTTGGAGTTGGAGGGGGAGTTAGAATTGCCGATGTACCATTCTACGATTGCTGTTTCGGTGTCTAAGGTTTGTTGGAATTGGGTGATGTCGATGGGTTCGACTTTTTGAGTTAGGGAGAATTCTGGTTCTCGCTGTTTTATTTGTTCCAGCAGTTGTGTTAGTTGCTGTGATGTTGTTTCTAATTTGGCTTTTTGTTGTTGGAAATATTCGGGGCCCAGACTGCGGGTTTGAGTTGTGGGTTGTGAGGGAGAGTCATCTGGAACCCCCCCCGGCCCCCCCTTGGTAAGGGGGGGAGAAAGAGGGGGAGGAGATGGGGTTTCTGTTTCTAGGAATTGTTGGGAGGCGGCGATTTGGCGGCGCAGGTTTTGGAGTTGCTGTTTCTCGGTGTCGGTGGCTGTTTTGGGGTAGATTTCGCTGTTGGTGAAGAGTTCGACTAGGTAGCGGGATTTGCTGCGTTCGATTGTTTGCAGGGCTTTGTCATATTTTTGGTGATTGATGCAGGATTGCATCATTTTTTCGTAGACATCGAGATTTTCTTCGATGATTTCTCGTTTGCGGTTGTCGGATGCGATCCACTCGCGGCTTTGTTCCACTGCTTCGATGGCTTTTTCGTACCCGAATATGGCTGTTTCCCACAAACTTTCTGTAAATCCTACATGGCCTAGATTTCTGCCTGTTTTCAGACAGTTAAGGGGTAAGGTAGTAGGAGTGTCAACTTCTAAAGCTGCTTTAAAAAGTTGGATCGCCCTTTCGATATTCTCACCCCGTTCTCCTTTGATTCTGTCACTGTAAGCAGTTGCCAAATTATTTTGAGCCATCGCCCAATCTTGGGGAAAAGCATCGCGGGTGTAAACTTTTAAAGCAGCTTCATAAAATGCGATCGCCTTTTCAATATTCTCACCCCGTTCTCCTTTGATTCTATCTTTGTAAGCATTTGCCAAATTATTTTGAGTCATCGCCCAATTTTGGGGAAAAGCATCGCGGGTGTAAACTTTTAAAGCAGCTTCATAAAATGCGATCGCCTTTTCGATATTCTCACTCCGTTCTCCTTTGATTCTGTCACTGTAAGCAGCTCCCAAACAAATTTGAGTATCTGCCCATTGTTCCGGGAAAGCAGGGCAGCTACGAACTTCTAAAGCTCTTTCATAAAATGCGATCGCCCTTTCGATATTCTCACCCCGTTCTCCTTTGATTCTTCTATAGTAAGCAGCAGCCAAATTATTTTGAGTCTGAGCCCAATCTTGCGGGAAAGCAGGGCGGGTACGAACTTGTAAAGCTGCTTCATAAAGTGCGATCGCCTTTTCGATATTCTCACCCCGTTCTCCTTTGATTCTATCTGTGTAAGCAGCAGCCAAATTATTTTGAGTCGCAGCCCAATCTTGGGGAAAAGCATCGCGGGTGCGAACTTGTAAAGCTGCTTCAAAAAATGCGATCGCCCTTTCTAAATTATCACCGCTGTCTCCCTTGATTCTCTCACAGTAAGCAACTGCCAAATTATTTTGAGTGCTTGCCCGCTTTGCAAGATAAACATCGCCATACTTTTGCATAAGTAGTGATGCGATTTGACATAACCCATTCTGTATGAGTAGATAAAATGTCAAAATCACTACTTGTTCAGCACAATCGCGAGTCCAAACGGTTAATGCTATTTTGTTACAAATAATAGCAATTTCTAAGTTGCTTGCTCTACTGCCTTGCTGAAGAGTTATAAATAGAACACTCAAATCCCTTAAAGATTGACCAAAAATATCTGCTTTATCTACATCCAAATTTGCTAAAAATTCAGTAGCAATTTCTCGCAAAGATTCGGCAAATTTATCGTCTAATAATTCGAGATTGGCTTGCAGGATGGCGGTTTGTTCGTCGATGTCCCAGGTGAGGAGAGATTGAATCAGGGTGAGATAGGCTTGGTGGCGTTCTTCGTTCATTTTTTACTACCCATGTTTGTATGATTTTACATTTTTTGCGGGGAAATCAAGGGACTTTTTAACCGCAGATGTTGGCGGATGGACGCGGATAAACGCAGATGTAAGGGCCAATATATGCGGTAGCAGCCTGCGGAGATTCAGGTAGACGGAAGCGATCGAACTGACGATTAGGCCCCGATCCCCCCTAGCCCCCCTTAAAGAAGGGGGGGACAAGATTCCGATCGAAGTCCCCCTTCTTAAGGGGGATTTAGGGGGATCTAGCCTCCGCTATAAACGAGAGATAAAAAGAGTTTTAGTCTCCTACAAAAAACCCAGATTACCCCAACTCTTCAACTAACAAATTGCGAGCACTTTCCAACGCTTCCTGCAACTTACTTGCATCGCGTCCCCCAGCTTGCGCCAAATTCGGCCGCCCGCCGCCTTTTCCGCCGCAAATTTGAGCAATTCCCCCGATAAACTTGCCAGCTTGCAATCCTTTCTTATTGACTTCTGGACTAAAAGCAGCCACCAAACTTACCTTGTCCGGTTCAGGAATTGATGCCAAAACAACCGCAGCATTTCCTAACTTTTGCTGCAATCTTTCCGCCGCAGTTTTCAGCGCTTCCGTATCCACATCACCCAATTGAGCTACAATGATTTTGAATTCGCCAATCGCCTCAGCCACACTCAGCAACTGGTCGGATTTCGCGATCGCCAATTCCGACTTCACAGCAGCCAAATGTTTCTGAGTATCCTTCAACTCATTCTGCAAATTAGTAATCCGGTTCGGCAATTCTTCAGGCTTCGCCTTAAATCGATCGCCCAAATCACGCACCACCTTATCGCGCACATTCAAATAGTCCAAAACAGCTTGACCGGAAACCGCTTCAATCCTGCGAGTTCCCGCCGCTACCCCCGCTTCGGAAACAATCTTAAACAGCCCGATTTCTGCGGTATTGCTGACGTGAGTTCCGCCGCACAATTCCATCGAAACACCGGGAAAATCGATAACCCGCACCACGTCGCCGTACTTCTCGCCAAACATCGCAGTCGCGCCTTTTTCCCTCGCTTGGGCGATCGGCATTTCTGCAACCTCAGCAGCGTGCGCCTCAGCAATCCAACTATTAACTAAATCCTCAATTTTCTGCAACTCTTCTGCTGTGACAGCGCGCGGAGAATTGAAATCAAACCGCAATCTCTCAGACGATACCAGCGAACCAGCTTGCGAAATCGAATCGTCCACAATTTTTCGCAAAGCTGATTGTAATAAGTGAGTTGCTGTGTGGTTGGCCTGAATTCGGCGGCGACCGCTATTGTCAATTTTCGCAGTAATACTATCGCCAACTCTCAGCGTTCCCCGTTCCACAAAGCCGAAATGCACGAAGAAATCCGATTCCTTCTTCACATCATCAACTCTTACCAACAAACCCTCTGCATTCTCTCCCTGAATGCTGCCGTTCAAATAACCTTTATCCCCAATTTGTCCGCCGGATTCAGCATAAAACGGCGTTTGGTTCAAAACAACTTGTACCTCGGTACCGGCGGCTGCTTCCTCCACAGATTTGCCGTCAACCAAGATAACTTCCACCTCAGCTAAACTCGACAATTCAGCATAACCAACAAACTCAGTTCCTTGGATTGTTTCAGCCAACTTATCCAAAGAACCCTGCACCGTCAAATCGATTGTTTGGCGAGCATCTTTAGCGCGAGTTTGCTGTTCCTTCATCGCCGCTTCAAAGCCGTCCAAATCCACAGTAATTCCCTGTTCCTCAGCAATTTCTTGAGTCAGTTCTAAGGGGAAACCGTAGGTATCGTAAAGAGTGAAAGCATCTTGACCGCTGATTTGTTGGTTGGCTTGCTGTTTTGTGCGATCGACAATTTCCTCCAGCAGCTTCTCTCCGCGTTCCAAAGTCTTGAGAAACTGCGCTTCTTCCCTTGCCAATTCCGCCTTAATTTGACCTTCCCGCCGCCGCACGTTCGGATAAGCAGCTTCCGAAAGGGCGATCGCACTTTCAGCCACCCGCACCGTAAATTCGCCCTGAATTCCAATCAGCCGCCCGTGGCGCACCACCCGGCGAATCAACCGCCGCAAAATGTAACCCCGACCAACATTCGACGCGCGAATTTCGTCCGCAATCATGTGCACCACAGCCCGAATGTGATCGCCAATTACTTTCAGCGAAACCTTGACTTCTTCATCGCTATTGTGGTAATCAATCCCGGCAAGTTCCGCCGCCGATTGAACGATCGGAAAAATCAAATCTGTTTCGTAATTATTGGGGACTTTCTGGAGGATTTGCGCCATCCGTTCCAGTCCCAGGCCAGTATCAATATTTTGATTTTGCAGCGGTGTTAAATTGCCCTCTGCATCTTTATTGTACTGCATGAAAACCAGGTTGTAGAATTCAATAAACCTGCTATCATCTTCGAGGTCAATCTTGTCGCCTCTCTCTGGGTAGAAATCATAGTAAATCTCCGAACACGGGCCGCAGGGGCCAGTCGGGCCGGATTGCCAGAAATTGTCATCTTCTCCCATGCGCTGAATCCGATCGCCCGGAATGCCAATTTCATCGCGCCAAATCGCAAAAGCTTCGTCATCTTCTCGGAAAACACTAACAACCAAATTCGACGCTGGTAAACCGAAAACTTCCGTGGAAAGTTCCCACGCCCAGGCGATCGCCTGTTTCTTGAAATAATCCCCGAAACTGAAGTTACCCAACATTTCAAAAAACGTGTGGTGGCGGGCGGTGCGGCCGACGTTTTCGATGTCGTTGGTGCGGATGCACTTTTGAGAAGTCGTGGCGCGCGGTGATTCGGCGGTACGCTGTCCAAGAAATATCGGCTTGAATTGTAGCATTCCGGCGATCGTCAGCAATACTGTCGGATCTTCGGGCACCAAAGAAGCACTCGGCAAGATTTTATGTCCCCGCTGGGCATAAAAGTCGAGGAATGTTTGGCGGATTTGGCTGCCACTGAGAAACTTAGGAGAAATAGACATGACAAAAACAGTTAAGTATGTAAAGATGTAGCAGCAATAGAACTTACATCTATGTGGATATTTATATCATTATACTTAGTAATGTAAAGACCTATCAAGTTTTGCAAATAGTGCTTTACTCCTCCGAAAGGCTATGCTAACTTAATAATAGACACCCGGACAGAAAGAGAAAGGAGGTCGCTATATTTAGAAAGAAAATTCGAGGATATAGACATGGTGTCTCCGGTCTAGATTCCCAGGCGCAGCAGAAATTAACCGAACACAACTTGGAATAGTGGCGAACTGCCGATCGAGCAGTCAAGCCAAACCGCAGTCGAGTCAGACTTATTGTGGTTGCGGAATAAAAGTAAAGCTGCACAAGTTGTAAACCCTAGTAAGAAACAGTTCTCCACCGGAAACACATCTCGTTTGTTAGAAAACACAAAGTTCTCATATTATTGGGTCTGATCGCTGTCGATCGGGCCCTATGAATTTTTATAGGGCGATCGCATCAGGAGAGGGTTCGAGGGGGAGTGAGAGAGAGGGGCACAGTTCGACTGTATAAGTGCTTTCAGGCCAAACGCAACATCCCTCGGAGCCGATCGGCGAGCGATCTGTGCAGCTTTTGAGTTATATATTATATATAATGGGACGTGTGCGCCCGCGCCCGCCCGCTTTTTGCCGGGAAGCAAGCGCTGTGGTATGAGGCACTGTCAAGATGCGATATGATGGAGGATGTCAGTCAAGACATTAAAACCTACCCCGCTGTGCTGTATAGCAGCAAAATCTACGCTTCTATGAGCTTGCTGCAAGCCAAGGATAGCAAACCGCCATTTTTGGTGGCAAGACCAGGCTCAAAAATTTGAATCTCAGGATATTTAGAGTCAAAACTCTAAAAAATCCCATCCCCGACGCAGGGGTGAGAGTTCAAAAAATAAAAGCCCCCCCACTCAAAAAAGCTAGTGCCACCAACAACGGTAGTAAATCACTAGCACACTTCTTAAACTCACAATCTCGGGAGATTCTAGGTACAAGCATGGCCGAAATAACTAAAGAAGAAATGCGCGAACGGCTGGGAAATATCGACCAGATTCGCGATATAATTTTTGGAGCGCAGCTTAGAGAATACGATAATCGCTTCGATAAAATAGATTCCGACTTGTCGATGATGCAGCAAGATATGCAAACTCGCATCGAACAAGTAAAAACAGTTCTTTCAGGAGAAATGAGGGCTGCGGTGGATTCGTTAGAGAAGAAAGTTAAATCGCTCACCTCAAACACCCAAGAAGAAAGCGCCGATATCCGGCAGCAAGTCGATCGCATTAACCGCAAATTCTCCAGCAGCGTGGAAGCGCTGGACGAGGCTATAGACAATCAAACCAGTTCGCTTCGCGACGAACTCTCCAAAACCAGAGATCGACTATCTGAAGAAAGCCGCACTTTGAAAACACAAGTTTTTGAAGAGCTCGATCGTCGCTTTTCCATGCTAAGAGATGTTAAAGTTTCTAGAGACGACATGGCAGAAATTCTGTTTGAACTCGGCATGAGGCTCAAAGGAACAGAATTTGTACCCGAACTTAAAGGCGTTGCTGATAATAAGTTAAATAACGAATTTCTGTTGCCAGAGCGCCACCATCACGGATAATAACGCATGGCTTTACCGAAAGAAAATCCGGCTGACGAAAATGAGTTAGAGGGTTTTGTTTCTCAACCTGACGAGTCTGCTGCCGATGCAGCAACCCAGCTAGAACCCTTGCTGAATCTTTTAGTCGATCTCAAAATTATTGCGGGTTCAAACCAGCAAAATGCAGAGCCCGAAGATGACAGCAGCGACGAAAAAAATCAAGCTGGGGCCCTCGGCGGGTTGATGGATTTGTTAGGTATTTCTGAGCAAGCGCCAGAGGAAGTTGCAGCGAGTGTACCCGAAACTGGCGATCGCAAACCGGAGTCGGGCGATTCCCTGGCTGTTGCAGACGAGATCAAAAGTTTGCTATTCGCTACTCACAAACTCAACACTTCAGAACTGGAAAAAGACTATTCATCAGCTAAAACTATAGATGTTTCAGCGATCGCCCAGCCGGATTTGGAGGAGGAATCACAGCCTGTCGAAGAATTGTCTAACTTGACAATGAAAGATTCTCTACAGTACGTACAGGCTCAAAAATCCCACGGATTCGATCGGCAACAAGATGTTTCCCCTCCCGAAACCGAGTCAAAATTCTCGGAAATTCCCGATAATCCCATAGTTTCCACCGTCTCAGAGCCACCAGAAACGGGATATTTAGATGCTGCGGTGGCTTCGGATATAGAAATTCCCAACTTACGAGAACAGCCGACAGAAATATTAGGCCAAATTAAACAGGATTTAAATGAAGCCGACAGCGCGATGGAAAGGCTGCAAAATCTGATGTTTGGCTCGCAAATATCAGATATAGAGCAAGTGAAAAGTCTGCTGGCTGAAAACGATTTGCCGGGGGTGCGCCACCTGATGGCAACAATAGACGATAAATTAGAAAAATTGGAGCACCAAATCTACGAGCCCCAAGAGTTGATTGAGTTGATGTTGCCTTGGATCGCAGAAATTCTCAGCCGCAAAATTGCCGATTCCAGAGAAGAAGTTGTCAACGCGATCGTCCCAATTATTGACGAAGTGATTAGGGCAAAAACTCAGGAAAACAAGTCAGCAATGAGTGCGGCAATAGCTGAGCTGCTTCCCGAGGCACTTGCTCAACAAATAGTGAATTCGCCAGCGGATATTGCTAACGCGATCGCCCCAGAAATCGGTCTGGCAATTAAAGAGCAAATTCGCCTTGACCAAGAGTCGATCGCCCAAGCCCTTGCACCGGAAATGGGCAAAGCGATTACAGCCCAAATAAAACTCGAACGCGACTCTATGGTGGATGCGCTCTATCCCGTAATTGGCAGTACAATTTCCCGATACATGGCAGAAGCTATCAAGACAATCAATGAAAAAGTGTCAAATGCCATCAGCGTCGAAGGATTCCAGAGAAAAATTCGCTCCAAAGTACAAGGAGTCTCCGAAGCTGAATTAATCCTCCAAGAATCAGTACCCTTCACCGTCCAATCAGCATTCTTAATTCACAAAGCATCAGGCTTGATTATTTCCGAAGTTCAAAACTCAGAAAGCTACCACTTAGAATCAGAAATGGTAGCAGGAATGCTCACAGCTATTCGCAGCTTTGTTAACGAGTGCATCGTGCGGCCGGGAGAATCTTCCGAACTAAATCAAATTGAATACGGCGACTCAAAAATTCTGCTAGAAGTAGCGGGATATTGCTACATGGCCGTCGTGATTAAAGGAGAACCGCCAAACTTGTTTATCCAAAAACTACGACAAACCGTTAGTAATCTCATTCTTAATTATGGTGAAGTAATTCACGAGTTTAACGGCGACCCCGGTACTATACCGGAGTCGCTGCACCCGTGTATAAAAACTTTATTCGACCCGCTACAAACGGAAAAATCAAAAAAACCCCCGATCGCCCTAGTGGGTATCGGTTTAGCCACCCTGAGCTTAATCTTAGTACCTTGGGGAATTTATCAGTACCGCAGCAGCGTTGAGCGCCGCCTCGAAGCCAATGCCATCGCAGCTTTAGGCTCGACTCCCGAATTAGCAGTTTACCGCTTAGATGTGGCAGTTGATGGCAAAACTTTAAAGCTAACCGGAAAGTTGCCCAATCAAGAATTGCGGGCACAAGCTGCAAAAATAGCCGCATCAACTGCACCGAAATTGCAATTAGATAATAGAATAGTAGCTGTAGATGTTCCCCCAGATCCAGTTTTGACGGCGGCCGAGGTGCAGCGGATTACCGCCGTTTTGAATCAGAGGGAGGGCGTTTCTATTTCTACGCGGTATGGCGCTCGTAAAGTGACTGTAGAGGGGACAGTTAGAGAGGGTGCAGAGGGACAGAAAATAGCTCAGTCCCTGAAGCAAATTCCCGGTGTTCAATCGGTGATTAGCACAGTTAAATTAGAGCCGCTGAAAATTACAACCCGCATCTACTTCCAGCAAGGAACGACAACATTAGACTCTACACATGGAGAAATGATCGCCAGTGTCAAAAAATTCATGGATCAATATCCTCAAAAACAGATTAAGATAATTGGGCACAGCGATCGAACTGGGGAAATTGCTACAAATCAACAGTTGTCGCTCAGGCGTGCCGCAGCAGTGCGAGATGCTTTAGTGCGGCAAGGTGCTGACCCGAAGCGCCTCCAAACGGTTGGCATCCCCCATCCTCCTGCCGACGTGGAACCCAATCAACCACGACTTTTAAGCAGATGCGTGGTATTTGAACCAATAACTAAGACCATAAACAGTAAATAATTATGTCAGTTACTATCGCTAAAAAAATGTGTATGATCGGCGATTTTGGCGTGGGCAAAACCAGCCTGATCCGCCGTTTTGTCGATCGGCAATTCAGCGACCAATACCTCTCCACCGTGGGAGTAAAAATTTCTCGCAAAAACGTAGAATTAGAAGACGTAAAACAGCGGGAAAACGTGACTGCACAGTTACTAATTTGGGACTTAGAAGGGCATACAAAATTCAAAGGAATAGCACCGACTTACTTGCAGGGAGCTAGCGGCGTTTTAATCGTTGCCGATGTCAGCCGCTCGGAAACTGTTGAGCGAATCTCCGAACACATTCAGCTTTATTCTTCAGTCAATCCTAAAGGATCAATTATCGTCGCTTTGAACAAAGTAGACTTGATTGATGAGGAAAAATTGGCGCTGCTAGTGGAAATGTCCCATTCCATAGGTCAAGACAAAGTAATAGCAGTTTGCACGACATCTGCTAAAACAGGCAAAGACGTTGACGAAATTTTCTACAAACTAGCTTACACAATGGTAGAACAAGCATGAACCCCCTGTTAAGAAAGCTGTTGGGCCCGCGACAAACACAGTATTTTGTAGTCAATCACCATTTTATCATTCAGGCAACCTCCGCCGAAGTGCAGCATTATGCCGATACTCCGGGCGAGGCTATACCAGGTGTAGATGCTCGCCTGAGTTTTCCCGAACTGATTGGCATTGAAAATATCCTCATGTCTATCATTATGGGACGGCTGCCAGGTTTTGAAGTCAAAGGTATCGCTCGGTTTGCCGACCCGAACCGCCCTTTATACTTTGATATGTTGGCTATCAAATATGAAGAAGAACAAGAAGATGTGCCGAGTAAATTGCTAATTTTGATTGAAGATACCACCGAAAAGATGGTGATGAAGCAATCGTTGATTCAGAGCGCGAATGAAGCTAATCTTTTGGTGAGCGCCTTAGCGGCTTCTAAAGATTATATAGATAAAGTTATTCGTTCGATGGGCGATGCTTTATTGGTGACAACAACACTAGGAACTATCAAAACAATTAATCAATCGGCCCAATGGTTATTTGGGTATAGCGAAGCAGAATTGATCGGCAACCCCCTGTCTTTAATATTAGTCGAAGAAACATTAATTTACCAAGCTCGCCACCGCTATATTCTGTCTCAGAAAGAGCTGCGTAGAGAACTAGAAATAGTCTGCACTACTAAAGCAGGAGAAAAACTTTGGGTAGAATTTTCCTGTTCGGCAATTCAGACAGAATTAGAGGGACTTTACGATTTCATTTATATAGGCAGGGACATCACAGAACGCAAACAACAAGAAATAGAAATTCGCGGCTCTTTGGCAAAAGAGCAAGAACTCAGACAGGTAAAATCTCGTTTTTTCTCGATGATTGCTCACGAATTCGGCAATCCTTTAAGTACAGTATTATTTGCTACTAAAATTCTCCAAGACTACGGCGACGAAATCACGAACGCGGAAAAACAACAATACCTCGCGCACGTTAAATCAGCATCTCAACAAATGGCTCAGCTATTAGAGGACGTGCGGTTGCTCAGCAGCGCCGAAGCAGGAAAACTCGAATTCTATCCCGCACCAGTTGACTTAAAAAAATTTTGCAGCGAGTTAGTAGAATCAATTAAAATTAGTTATGGAAAAAATCATACAATTAACTTTATTTATCAAGAATTAGTTACGCCCGCGAAACAAAATGATAATGAGTCGCAGGAAACGCAACAGTTGCCCGCACTCGATCCAAAATTGCTGCGGCACATTTTGACAAATTTGCTGTCAAATGCTGTCAAATATTCACCCCTCGACAGCCATATTTATTTTGAATTAAATTGTCAGAATAATCAAGAAGTTACATTTAAAATTAAAGACGCAGGCATTGGCATTCCTCTCGAAGACCAAGAAGAACTCTTTGAATCTTATTATCGAGCCAAAAATGTCGGAAAAATACCCGGTACAGGACTGGGTTTATCCATAGTCAAACAGTGTGTAGAATTGCACAGGGGTCAAATCGAATTTTCCAGCGAGATAGGGCTAGGCACTACCTTTATAGTCAGAATTCCATTTGATAAACCGAGATTAATTAATTAATTAATTTAATTTTAGATAATTAATCCAGAGGGCGCCTTCAATACTAAAAACCTCACATGAAAACCTTGTTTAAAAAACTGTTAGTTCCTCACCACTTGGAGTACCTAGCACTGGATAAAAACTTTGTAATCCAAGAAATCTCTCTGAAAGTGCAGCGGTTTGCCGACTGTCCCGAGGAAGTAGTCGCTGGCAAGGATGTCCGCATTCCCTTTCCCGAATTGGTGGGAACTGAAGAAATTTTAATCGATATTTTTGAAAAACGTTTGCCAAATTTTGAATTAAAAGCAATGACGCGACTATTAGAAAATGGTTCGCAGCTTTATTTTGATATGTATATCGTGGAGTTCACAAATGACGAGAATTATCAGAGATTAATTATATTTTTTCAAGACGTAAGCGACAGGATGGCGTTAGAACAAACTCTAGTGCAAGCTACCAATGAAATGGATATTTTATTGAGTACCTTAGCGGCTACTAATAATTATGTTGAAAAAATTATTACTTCAATGGCCGAAGTTTTGTTGGTAACAACAGCCTCGGGAAAGATTAAAAAAGTCAATCAAGCGGCTCAAGATTTGTTCGGTTACAGCGAATCAGAATTAGTAGGCCAGCAAATAGATGCTCTTGCTGCTTTTGGCTCCTCTTTGCAAGCAGTCAGCCAAGAGGAACCTCAACAATTGCAAACTAACGCCGAAGTAATTTGCACGGCAAAAAGCGGAGAAAAGCTCACAGTTTCGTTTTCCTGTACGGCCATTTCGACTGACATTAAAGGTTTTTCTGGCTCTGGGCGGGCCGTTCAAGATTTCGTTTACATCGGCCGCGATGTCACAGATAGACAGCGGGCCCGCAAACGACAAATAACTCAGTACGTCACCACTCGTATCCTGTCGGCATCCGAAACAATCAAAAAAGCTATAGCAGCAATTCTCCCCGTAATTTGTGACAGCTTGGGATGGGATACTGCCGAACTTTGGATGCCAGAATCTGGGGAAAAACTGCTGTCAGAAACTACGAGAATAACTGGGGTTTCTGACCCCAATTTGCTTCGGTGCGTCGCCCGTTGGACAAAACGCTCAGTTTCTATCCCCAAATTTGCCGAATTTACCGAACAAATGACTTGTGCGTTTGGCGAAGGATTACCCGGTTTCGTTTGGGCTAGCGGTTCCTCTCAGTGGATTGCCGATGTCACAAAAAGCGACAGTTGTTTGCGCCGCGAAATCGCTGCTGAAGAAGGGCTGCACGGAGCTTTTGGTTTTCCAATTTCGGGCGACTACGACCCTGAAAATTCTGCAAAGTCTGTGTTAGGGGTGATGATTTTCTTCAGCCGCGAAGTGCAGTGTTTTGATGAAGAATTACTCCAAATAATGGCAACCATAGGCAGCCAACTCGGTCAATTTATCAAGCGCAAACAAGCTGAAATAGCTTTGCGGGAAAGCGAAGAACAACTGCGAGACTTATTTGAAAATGCTACTGACTTAATTCAAAGTATAGGAGCGGACGGTCATTTTTTGTATGTAAATCGGGCTTGGCGGGAAACTCTGGGCTACAGCGAAGCAGAAATTGCTCAAATGACTGTTTTTGATATCATTCATCCGAACAGTTCCCCAGAGTCTATGGATATATTGTATCAAGCTATTACCCAAAAAACTGTAAATGAAAATACATTATATCCAGCCTCGATCGAAATAATATTTATAACTAAAAATCATGAAAAAATCTTGCTAGAAGGCAGCATAAGCTGTAAATTTTCGGCAGGCTTCCTAGTAGCGATTCGCGCTATTTTGCGAGATATTACTGCTAGAAAAATGGCAGAAGACGCCCTCGGTAAATCTGTGTCCCTGCTGCTAGCAACTTTTGATTCTACTGCAGACGGTATTTTAGCTATTGACAGGAACGGAAAAATAGTCACTTTCAATCGACAATTTGTGGAAATGTGGGGCATACCTAATGAAGTGATGGCACTGCGAGACGACGCCACACTGAACGCTTTTCTCCTGAACCAACTCAAAGACCCCCAAGCATTCCAAGAGAGAAGAGAATTGCTTTACGAGCAGCCAGAAGCCGAAAGTTACGATTTGTTGGAATTTCAAGACGGCAGATTTTTTGAACGCTATTCGCAACCGCAGCGGCTGGGAGATAAAATTATCGGCAGAGTCTGGAGTTACCAGGACATAACGGAACGCAAGCAAGCAGAAGATGCCTTGCGAGAAGAGCAAGAAAAATCCGAAAAGCTGCTGTTAAATATCTTGCCCAAGGCAATAGCAGAACGTCTCAAGCAAAACGAAACTACTATTGCCGAATACTTTCCTGAAGTGACTGTTTTGTTCGCAGATATTGTGGGATTTACTGCTTTGTCTGCTGTCATGAATCCGATCGAACTTGTGGATCTCCTAAATAAGATTTTCTCAGGATTCGACGTTTTGTGCGAACAGCACGGTTTAGAGAAAATTAAGACCATCGGCGACGCATACATGGCAGTAGGAGGACTGCCTGAACCCAGGGCCGACCACGCAGATGCGATCGCCCAAATTGCCCTAGATATGCAAGCCGAAATAGCCCGATTTAATGCTAAAAATAATAAGTTTTTTAGCATCCGCATCGGCATTCACAGCGGCCCGGTTGTTGCCGGAGTAATTGGTATAAAGAAGTTTATTTATGATTTATGGGGCGACACGGTAAATATTGCTTCCCGCATGGAATCTCAGGGTTTACCTTGGCGGATTCAAGTGAGCGAAACTACTTATAAATTTTTGGAAAACAAATATTTGTTTCAGGAGCGAGGAATGATTGAAGTTAAAGGCAAAGGTGTAATGAAAACTTATATTCTCATTGGTCGAAAATCAGGCAGCTCATCAGTCATCAGTCATCTGGCTGATGACTAAAAGTATTGCTAAAGTTAATTAGCAATACTTTTTGACCAATACTAATGGAACTAGCTAATTTGTCGGCAAATTTACGATCGCCCGACGAAGCTGTCGATCGCCACCCTGCCACGGTTGCGCCATCAACTTCGCTCGCAGAGGCGATCGCCCTGATGCGTCGGGCGAGCCACCCTTGCCCACTGCCTAATTCACCTGCATTTCCCGACTCAAACGAAAGTGTAAAAGCATCGATTAATTGCGTCTTAGTTGTCGATGAAAATCAGCTAGTCGGACTGCTAAGCCCGGAAGATGTGCTGAACTTAGCCGCGGCCGAATACGGATGGCAAGACATGAAAGTTGGCGACGCAATGACGCGGAATTTAATTGTCTTACAAGAATCAGAATTTACAGATATTACTACCGCATTCAAGCTATTTTGTCAATACTCGATCGATTGCTTGCCAATTGTAGATGAACGGGGCCAGCTCGTAGGTTTAATCAGTGAAAAAAGTATTCGCCCAGCAATGTATAGCTGGCTCGATGCACTGCATCAAGAAGTGGCAAAACTCCAGGAACAATGCGAACTGTTAGAGGGCAATTGTGAACTAGAAAAAGCCAGCGATCGCCAAAATGCCGAAAATGCCATGCGACAGAGCGAGGCGCGCTACCTGGCGATTGTGGAAGACCAAACCGAACTGATTTGCCGCTACCTCCCAGACGGTAAAATAACTTTTGTCAATCAAGCTTACTGCCGTTATTTCGGCCGGCAGCCGTTCGACTTACTCGGCAAATGCTTCATGTCGCTGCTGCCAGAAGCAGACCGAGAAATTTTTCAACAGCAATATACTTCTGTGTCTCCCGAAAACCCTATTTTTACCTGCGAACATCGAGTAATTTTGCCGAGCGGGGAAATTCGCTGGCAGCAGTGGATCGATCGGGCGATATTCGACAACAGCGGACAAATCGTCGAGTATCAAGCTGCGGGCCGGGATGTCACGGATCGCAAACAAGCAGAAATCGCTTTGCAGCAGCTCAATGCAGAGTTAGAACTGCGAGTGCAGCAGCGGACACAATGGTACGAAATGGCCGTCTCGGCCGGCAAAGTGGGGGTTTGGGACTGGAATTTGGAAACCGACGAAATCTACATTGCTCCGTCTTTGAAAGCTTTGTTGGGGTATCAGGACGCAGAGATTCCTAACCGCATGGAAAATTGGGCGTCTCATGTTCATCCCGACGATCGAGTTGCAGTCGCCGAAGCAGTAAATGCTTATCTAGAGGGTTTGACAGAAATTTATCAAATAGAACACCGGATGCTGCGTAAAGACGGCAGCACCTGCTGGATACTTGCCCGCGGCAGCGCGATCCGATCGGCTTCTGGCAAGGCCTTCCGCCTGACTGGCACTGACACCGACATTACCGATCGCAAATTGACCGAAGAAAAACTCCAAAACTCCGAAGCCGAACTCCTAGCGCTGTTTAACGCCATGACGGATATCGTCCTGGTTTTCGATGCAAAAGGCCGCTACCTCAAAATTGCCCCCACTGCTCCCGAACTGCTGTACAAACCGGCTCCTGAAGTGCTGGGCAAAACCCTCGCCGAAATCTTCCCAGAAGCGGAAGCTAATTTTGCCCTAGCCCACATTCGCCAAACATTGGCATCTGGGCAAACCCACAGAGTTGAATACAGTATGGAAATTGGCTGCAAATTATTTTGGTTTGATGCCAGTATTTCGCCGCTGGAGATTGATCGGGTGATGTGGGTCGCCCGAGACATTACCGCTCGCAAACACGCAGAAGCTGCACTGCAAAAGAGCGAGGAAAAGTTTCGTAACTTATTTGACGATGCTCCGATCGCGCTTGGTTTGGCAAGCGTGCGCGACTACCGCACGATCAAAGTGAATGAAGCTCACCGCCAGATGTTGGGCTACAGCGATTCGGAGTTGGCTAGCATGACTTTTACTGAACTCACACATCCAGAAGATTTACAAGCAGATGTGGAGCAAGTCAAGCAGTTGATCGGCGGCAATATTTCTCGTTTCCAAAGGGAAAAACGGTTAATTAAGAAAAATGGCGAGCTGATGTGGGCAAACTTGACGGTGACGCTGATCCGCGATCGCGAGGGCATTCCTCTCTACAGCATGGGGGCGATCGAAGATATCAGTTATCGTAAGCGAGCAGAAATGGAATTTCAGCAGTTAAAAGAACGCCTGCAATTTTTACTGGGTTCTAATCCGGCGGTAATTTTTACAGCCGCACCGATGGGGGACTTTTGTACTACTTACATCAGCGACAACGTTCAGACAATCTTTGGCTACGCTCCCCAAGAATTGTTAGCAGATTGTAAATTTTGGTCTAGTAGGATTCACCCTGAAGATCGGCCACAATTTCTAGTAAACTTTTCGGATTTGTCTGCAGAAAAAAATTGCATTTCCGAGTATCGTTTTCTACACCAAGACGGAATTTACCGCTGGCTAAGGACGGAACTAAAACTATTGGTTGACAGCAGGGGCATTCCGATCGAAATTATTGGTTACGCCGCTGATATCAGCAATTCTAAATACGCCGAACTCGCTAGGGGGCAGCAGTTCGAGCAAGAACGGCTTGTGGAGGCGATCGCCCGTCGTGTCCGCCAGTCTTTGCAATTAGAGGAAATTCTCAACACCACGGTTGCGGAACTCCAGCAAGTATTATTAGCCGATCGAGTTTTGGTTTATCAACTTTTACCCGAAGGTGGCGGGCGAGTCATTGCTGAAGCCGTGGCAGAAGGATGCAGCCAACTCGTAGATAGATGTTTTGGCGAAGAGGTTTTTCCCCCTGATAGTTATCAGCTTTATTTGCAAGGGCGAATTTCTGCGATCTCCGAACTAGATTCTCCCTTCCTTACAGCTTGTGTGGCGGAGTTTATGAAACAAATTCAAGTTAGGGCAAAGTTAGTAGTGCCGATTATTCAGCACAGCCAACTTTGGGGATTGCTGATTGCCCACCAATGTGATGGCCCTCGCGATTGGGCAGAATGGGAAATCAATTTATTTCAGCAGTTAGTGAATCAATTGGCGATCGCCATTCAGCAATCTCTACTTTACCAGCAACTGCAAGCTGAACTTAGCGACCGCAAACAAGCGGAAGCAAATTTAAAAAACTCCCTCAAAGAAAAAGAAATTTTGCTTAAAGAAATTCACCACCGCGTCAAAAACAACCTCTGCGTGGTTGCCAGTCTGTTAGAATTGCAATCGAACACAGTTGCCGACCCACAAGTAAGCAAAATGTTGGAAGAAAGTCAGAATCGCCTTTATTCTATGGCTCTGATTCACGAAAAACTGTATCGCTCGACTAACCTAGCGCAAATTAATTTTGGCGAATATCTCGAAGATTTGGTAAGTAACTTGTTTCACTCTTACAATATTAGCAACAACCAAATTCAGTTGCAGGTATTAGCTGAGCCAATTTCCCTAAATCTTGAAACTGCTACTCCCTGCGGTTTAATTGCCAATGAATTGGTTTCCAATACCCTGAAACACGCTTTTCCTGATGGCACAACTGGTACAGTTAGTGTAGAATGCTATCAAACGGGCGATCAAGAAATCAACCTCTTAGTTAAGGACAACGGCATTGGCTTTCCTCAAAACTTAGATTTTCGGAAAACTCACTCAATGGGGTTTCAAGTTGTCTGCACTTTAACCGAGCAGTTAGAAGGAACAATTGAAATATCCAGAGAATTTGGTACATCCTTTCACTTAAAATTTAATGAGTTAAACTACTTTCAAAGATTGTAACAATATGAGTTTGGCCGAAAAACCAATTAATATTTTGATTGTCGAAGACGAACTGTTAATTGCTAAAAATTTATCTCCTAAATTAGAAAAATTGGGATATCAAATCGCCGATATCGTTTCTTCAGGAGCGGATGCTATTCAGCGCGCCCGCGAACTAAGACCCGATTTAATTTTAATGGATATAGTTATCAAAGGCGACATTGACGGCATAGAAACAGCAGCAATAATTAATCAAGAATTAGATATACCAATTATCTATACAACTGCCTATGCCGATGACGAAACTTTGCAGCGAGCCGAAAATACTGGTTCTTACGGCTACCTTCTTAAACCTTTTAAAGAAAGAGAAATGCACGCCACTATCAAGATAGCACTGAGCAAACATCAAGAAGCAGTTAGTCTGAAAAAAATAATGGCATTAGCAGCAGAAAAAAGCGAAAATAGATCGCGCTTTATTTCAATGGCTTACCACGATTTAAACACTCCTTTAACTACCATACAATTATCTGCTGAAATGCTAGAAGATAGCGAATTGCAGAGAACCTCTGGAACTCCCAATAAGAATGTTGATCGGATTAAAAAAGCCGTCAGTAATATGAGTGGGTTGCTGGAAGATATTTTAATGCTTAGCAAAGCAGAATCCGGCAAAATTTCCTTAAATTTAAATCCGATCAATGCGACTGATTTATGCAATTCTATTTTAGAAGAACTGCAACCTATCGTCACCGATAAACACCTAGTACATTTTTGCAGTCACACAAATCCGCTGCACGCCAATCTCGATGCCAAACTACTGCACCACCTTCTGACTAATTTGCTTTCAAACGCCATTAAGTATTCTCCAAACGGCGGCAAGGTAAGTTTAGAATTAAGCTGCGAAAACCAACAAATAATTTTGTGCGTTCGAGATGAGGGAATTGGGATGACACCGGAATATCAAGGAAAACTATTTCAGCAGTTTGAACGGGGTGCTAATGTAGGCAAGATTAAAGGATCGGGTTTGGGACTCTGCATTGTCAAACACATAGTTGACCTGCACGGCGGTACAATAAGTGTGGAAAGTGCGATCGACAAAGGTACTACATTTATTGTCACGCTGCCTTTTATAGTTAGTAGTCAGTAGTCAGTAGTCATTAGTCAGTAGTCAGTAGTCATTAGTCATTAGTCATTAGTCATCTATCCTTCTTCCTTCTTCCTTCTTCCTTCTTCCTTCTTCCTTCTTCCTTCTTCCTTCTTCCTTCTTCCTTCTTCCTGACATCCGTTACATCCGTTACATCCGTTGCCGAACTTCCTTCTGCTATAAATCGATGGGGAGATAAAAGCTCGATCGCCCTATCTTCTTCTCCCCCCGCCGCCTTCGCAAATCGCTCAGCCAAAGCAGGTACAATAGTCAAAGGATTGCTGAGACCAGAAAAAACGTGCAATCCAGGGCGATCGGCGATCGGCCCCACTACAGGCAAATTATCCGCGCTGAATGCCACACTACACTCGTGCCAACTTGCCGGTAAACCTGCCAAATCAGGCAAAACCTTGCTGATTCCTGCACGAATTGCCGTTTCGCTGGTTTCGCGATCGACTTTAGCATTCAAATCGCTCAAAGTGCGCGACAATTGCCCGATCCGCAAACTCCCATCATTAAATTGAATTGCACCCGAATCTAAAATCGGTGGCTGTAACTCTTTACCAGGTTCATCCCAAATAAAATCCACCTCATTTTTACTAGATTTAGCTTCCAATTCAAAACGTTTTAATACCGCAGGCATCACCAAAGTCCTGAGTTTCAAATCCACAGGTGCAGTTTCCAAAATCTCCGTGCGAGTAAAATAAACTCCCACAGAAACACCAGCCAGCTTCAGTAAACTCCGACTCCAACCTCCAGCACAAATAACTGTATTTTCGCAGGTATAACTTTCCTGTAGCGTCTGGACTCCCGAAATCCGATTTCCCTCTTCGATCAACCCAATTACTTCAGCAAATTCTATAGTGCCTCCCAACCGCAGAAACCCTTGACAATAAGCTTTATTTGTGGCAGTCGGCGAAATGTGACCGTGACGCACAGTCAGAGCTCCGGCGATCGCACTTTTATTCAACAAAGGTTCCAACTCGCCAGCTTCTGCAACACTCAAAAGCTGCGGAACGATCGCAAAATGCGCGTAATTAGCCGCCACTTTTTCGGCATCATTACCCGCATCAATTGTCAGCAACAAATCCAACTCGCGAAACTCAGTATCAGCATCTAATTGGGCAGATAAATGGCGGTGGCGTTCGATACCTTCCCGACACAATTGCCGAGTTAAATCAGTCGTTCCCGACCAATAAGCCAAGCCACCATAACTAAAACGAGTAGCATTTTGCATGGTAGCATCTCGTTCCAAAAGCAGCACAGCAAAACCTTTTTTTGCCAGTTCGTAACTCAGTGCCGCACCCGTAATTCCACCGCCGACAACAATCCAATCGTAACTTTTCATGGGCAACTCAAAGGGAAGGAAAATATCATGCTTAGATTTTAGCTTACGTTTTTTCGGCACCAATCGAAAAACCTCTTCCTGTAGGTAGAGGCTCCCTGCGATCGGCATAACTGAAACTTCCACCCCTCGGGAGATGTTCGCGTAGGCATATTTTTCGTTCAATAGTAGGAATTAGACCCAGAACCAGCAAAAAATTAGAAACACCAGAGAGGTTTTATGAGTATCGACAAACCGAACGAGAAAAAAGATATTAACCGCAGTACCAATCCGGGCGATCGCATTTCCGACGAACCGCAAACCATTGAAGAAAAAGCGCAGCAACTGGCGGTAGACAACGTACCCGACATCACGGGAGATAAAGTTACAGTTCCAACTTATGTGATCGTAGAAGAACCGGATGGGGAAAAGAAAGCTTTGCACCACGTCAAAGACGCCGACGAAATTTCTGACGTAGTTCGGCAGGCCCGCGTTGACGAAAATGGCGAACGGGTTTGGGATTAAGTTCAATCCAATAAAAACGGCTTAGTTGTACAAAAGTTATCTGTAGGAATCATGGAAACAAATCCCAGAAATAGTACGCCCTATCCCAATATTCCGCCGATTCTTGAAAGTCACGATACAGAGTATCGCGACGCCGGCATTACGAGTTCAGTTGCAATTGCAGGCCATCCGATCCACCCCGCGATCGTACTGTTTCCGATCGCCTTTTTAGTAGGAGCCGCCGCCACGGACATCGGTTATTGGCTGACAAGCGATCCGTTTTGGGCGAGAGCTTCGGTTTGGCTGATCGGTGTGGGTTTTGCTGCGGGGATTTTGGCGGCAATCACCGGCTTTTTAGAGTTTTTCAAAGTTAAAAGAGTGCGCGAGCGCAGTGCCGGTTGGTTGCACATGGGCGGCAATGTGGCGGTTATGGTACTTTCCTTGATTAACCTGCTGTTGCGACAAGGAAATCCGGCTGAGCCGATCGTGTATACAGGTTTAGCAATATCGATCGTCGTGGCAACCTTGCTGGGCATTACAGGCTGGTACGGCGGCGAACTAAGTTTTCGCCACAAAATCGGCGTCATTGGCCCTACCAGTCATAATTCCTAGGTTCGTGAGCATTTGTAGTAGGGACTTTCGTCCCTCTTCATTTGACACTTTAGGACTAAAGTCTTGACTACAAACTTAAAGATTTTCCCAGCCAATTGAGATAAGCATCACTGCCAGCGATAATAGGAATAGCAATAATTTCGGGAACTTCATAGGAATGGAGCTCCTGAACTTTTGTTTTTAAAGCCTCAAATTTAGCCAAATCAGTTTTAATCAGCAACTGCCACTCTGACTCGGCATGAATCTCGCCTTGCCAAGTATAAATAGAGCGAATTGGCGACAAACTCACACAAGCAGCCAGCTTGTGTTCAACTAGGGCTTGCTGAATAAGTTAGGAAAAATCGCGTAGGCGTAGCCAGCCGTAGGCATCGCACTTGATGGGCAATTCAA
>NZ_JAUBRA010000032.1:0-72738 GCF_036701555.1 Microcoleus sp. Pol10D4 | reverse complement strand
CAAAAAGGCGTAGTTGTAAGCTCATAATTTTGTCCCGATTTGAATGTTGATGCGAACTGGGGAGGGAAATAAATTCAGAGGATTGATTTGTCGCCACATAGACATAGCCAGCACAAACACCCCCGCCGATGCGAGTACGAGTGCGATGAGTTGCCCAAAATCAACCCAGTCTAAAAAGCTGGTGGAATTCTGGCGGGTAAAACCACACACAGGGAACGACCCGTCGTTAGTCCAATCTAGGGTGTCTACAGTGTCTACAGCTTGCGGGTCAAGCAGTTCAGGTATTGTGTCTACAGTGTCTAGCACCGTGTCTAGTGTGTCTACAGTGTCACTGTCTACAGTGTCTACATTCACTGTGTCAAGCGATTCACCGTTAACGAGGTACAGTTCTAGCAGCGCTTCCCACGTAGCAGTTTTACTGAGTTTCCCAAACTGTCTGGCGTCTTCGTTGGTGAAGCCACGGTCAAAGGCGATCGCCTTTAATTGGTCAATACGTCGGTAGCTGACGATGGGTTTAGTCATGGCAAAACCCCGCCAACTCAATCATTAAGAGTTGCGATCGTCCGCAAAGACAATCGGCTGAAAGTGGCATAATTTATAGGCTCCAAACGTTGCTGTAAAACGGTTTGGGGAAGTCGTGGTTTGGCTAGCAGTTCCAAGTGCTCGTCAACCGCGCATCAATCTTCCTTAGTTACTCACGATTGCAGGCTTCTCCCCTCTTGTCAACACAGGGACTGTAAAGTTTTGTGTCCCAAAAGTTGCCCGTAGAATCAACATCATAACAGCATCAAAGCGGCCGTAAATGCTCCAATATTTTGTTATCTAGATAGTGGGAATTAATAATACTTTCCGACGTATCGCACCAGCGAGCAATTACCGCAGATGGGATACCTTGCGCCAATTGTTCGCTAATAAAAGTATCCCGACAAGAATATGGCGTAGTAGGCTTATAACCAGGTTCCCGCGTCTTGTCAGTGATAGGTACAACTATCTTGTGCCAAGCTCTTTGAGAAAAATTGCTGTAGTTGATTACCTCTCCGGTAGGAGAAGAAAAAACCAATTCTTTAGAGTCAAACTGTTGTGGCTTGATTGACACTAAAAACTCTTTCAACTCATTGTTGCAAGGGAATTTTCGGTGTTTGTTATTTTTACTGCCCTTGCTCTCAACCGCTTTGCCCTCAATGAACTGAATACTGCCGTTGAACAAAACATAAGAACAGTCGGGCGAGATATTCCCCCAAATCAAGCCGATAGCTTCGCTAGGACGGCAACCCGTTAAAAACCAAAACTTTACCAATGGGTAGTATGTGTGGTAGCAGTGTCCGGGCTTATTTTTGTGAGACTCAAAAGCTTGTAGCACCAGCAACTTTTCTTCAGTGACAAAACCATTAGGGGCGGGGTCGTTTTGCCAGTTGTACTTAGGCAAATCATTAGCCATATCTTTGTAGGGACTAACAGGCAAAGTAATCAACCTATGCTTAATACCCCAACTAACAGCAGCATTTAAGTGGGTGAGAATGCGCTTAGTCATATCCCCCGTTGTTGTCCCTAAAAGGGCTTCGCGAACTTCTAGCGCTTGCAGAATATCCGAAGGACATTTAGCTATGTGTCGCCCCAATGTAGTCCGCAAGTAGTGCAAAGACTTTGGCTTGAGCGCACCCTGCTTGTAGTTTAAATATTTGTCCCACAGCTCTTGTAACGTCAGACTTGTTGCCCCAAATTTAGCCTGTACCAGGTTACTGCTGTGTTTGTGGGGTTGGACAGGCTTGTATTTGCTTAAATCATTTGGGTCAAACATTCCTCTAAGGATGTCAAGCTCAATCTGCTTAGCCTTGCATTCTGCGATCGCTCGGTTTTCCAAAGTATCCGACAGACCCATGCACACAAACTTATTTTTACCCCCGTAAAGCTCGCGAGGTAAATGAAGGCGTAGCAGACCTCGGCTTACCATCACCCCTACAGTCCCTTTTTTCCGACGCTGAGATTTGTTTACTTGCATGGTTAGGTCATTAACTCTACAGGCCTACAGTACCAAATTGTTTCGCATTTGTTTCGCATTTGTTTCGCATTTTGCATGACAAAAAACTAAGAGGCTTACGTAGAAAGAGATAGAATAGTTTTACACTCCTGCCTTCTAAGCAGCGAGCCGCAGGTTCAAGTCCTGCCGTACCCGTTACATAAATTTAATGAGATCAAGGGTTTCAGCAGTTTTATCCCGCCAAGAAAAGAGAGGCTGAGATCTTATTTGCTTCGGATTTGTTTTGGATGCCCGAATCCGAAACAAATCCGAAGCAAAAGCCCCACCTGCCAAACCGGGCGAATCTTCCTGCTTATGGGCGATCGACACTGCTACCTTTCTGAGTATAGGTTTGCCACAGCCGATGTGGTATCATAAAAAGTCTATTGTGTCAATAGCCTAGATCCTGCGATGTTCAAACAGCACCAGCAGCAGGTTGTGGGCCGAGTAGCCCTCAGAGGTTATCCTTAGTAATCAGGCTAGTTTCCGACAGGTTTGGATATGTTCCCAACAACTCTATTTCATGTTCCCCAAAATTTAATGCTATTACTCGACCGCAGCCCGATCGACCGATTAAAGCCCCTATTGGCGCAAGCAACCGGAATGCCTATAGTTGCATCGGAAAATACGGCAACAATTGCGCTCGTATTGGTCGCTCTGGGAATTCTGGGTTGGGGATTTTATCGCGCCAGACCTTTTGGCAAACTGGGAATTTTGGCTTGGTTGCAGTCTGTTGCGCTGATGAGTCCCTGGCTGCTGTTCTTTGGTTTGTTCGCTGCCGGAATTTACCTCAATCTAGTTGCGGTATTGTTGCTGCTAGTGGCATCCACGGGATTGTACATTTATCTGGGCCGGCAATTGCGTAAGGCTGCATCTGATACAGTGCTGCCGCGGCCGGATGCTGCTGAGGTAAAGTCCCAAAGCGATGCTTTCTCGGCTCCTGAGTCGCAGGGACCACCAGGCCCAGAAACCATTAAGATCGTCACCTCGTCGCCTGCGAATAATGAATCAGAAATAATTCCCGTTCCAGTTGAAGACCTCAAGGCAATTAAAGGCATCTTTGGAATTGATACTTTCTTTGCCACAGAAACGATTCCCTATCAAGATGGGGTAATCTTGAAAGGGAATCTCCGGGGAGACCCAGAACAAGTACACTCACGTTTGACGGCAAGTTTGGAAGAAAGATTAAACGATCGCTACCGTCTATTTTTAGTAGAAAATCAGGACGACAAGCCAGTAGTTATTATCTTGCCCAGCACCAACGACCCGCAGTCAACTACCCTATCTCAAAAAATCCTAGCAGTCGTGCTACTGCTGGCAACAATTGCTACCAGCTTGGAAACAGGCGGTTTGCTGCTGGGTTTCGATTTCTTTAACTCGCCGGCTAGATATCTAGAAGTTTTGCCAATTGCAGCCGGAATTTGGGCGGTTTTAGGCTCTGGGGAAATTGCTCGCCGAGTGCTGGCAAATCGGTACAAGGTTGGCTTGAGTTGGCCGTTTTTTATACCAACTTTGCAGATAGGTTGTTTTGGAGCGATCGACCGTTTTGAGTCGCTGTTGCCCAACCGTAAAGTTTTGTTTGACATCGCTTTTGCCGGGTCAGCGGCTGGGGGAATAGTTTCTGTGCTAATGCTGGTAACGGGTTTGCTGCTGTCTCACCCCGGCAGTTTATTTCAAATTCCCGCAGAATTTTTCAAGGGCTCGGTTTTGGTGGGAACTTTGGCAAAAGTGGTTTTGGGTTCGGCGTTGCAGCAGCAGATTGTTGACGTTCACCCGCTGGTAGTTATCGGTTGGTTGGGCTTGGTAATAACGGCGATTAATTTGATGCCGGCGGGACAGTTGGACGGGGGTAGAATCGTGCAAGCCATCTACGGTCGGAAAATAGCCAGTCGCGCTACTTTGGCGACTTTTGTGGTGCTAGCCATCGTTTCTTTAGTTAATCCTTTGGCTCTGTATTGGGCGATCGTGATTCTGATTTTACAGCGGAATCTGGAGCGGCCGAGCCTCAACGAGCTGACTGAGCCTGACGACGCTCGCGCGGCTTTGGGCTTGCTAGCTTTGTTCTTGATGATTGCTGCCCTGTTGCCTTTGACTCCGGCTTTGGCTGGCCGTCTGGGAATCGGGAACTAGCAGTAGTCGGGCATCTTTGGTAATAGGCTCTTGGGTTGCGGTAAATTAGTGGAATATAAGAATTGAGCGATCAAACTGGTAACTGAAGGGCGATCGGGTTCCTAACTACTAATTTCCAATTAAGACCCCCGCCCAGGGCAATTTATCTACTACCAAAAGTTGATTTTTTTATAACCCAAAATTTGTTTAAACTTGATCGATTAAGTTTAAATAACTTATCTGAGCCTATAGGATAAAGTCATGGCTAATCAACTTCCTCCTGTATTGGTAACTTTTGATGCAGATGTTTTAATGACTGGCAGAACCCAAGTGTGGCAAGAATATTCCAAAGTGGGAACTTGCTATATCCCGGAAGTAGTGTACGACGAAATAGATCGTCTGACAGGGCAAGCTGTGGAAAAAGCTCAAGAGCAAGTAGCTAGAGAATTTATGCGATTTTTTGCCGACAGCGGCTGGATTGCAACTGACGCTCAGGAAACACACCGAGCTCTCGAACCTTCGATCAAAAATCAAAGCAAGCCAGCAATGCTCGTGGTTGCCACGGCTCAGTGCGTTTATGGTTTGGCGACCGAACACCCGGAGGCATTGGTGATTTTTGTGTCCAACAGCCAGCCTCTGCTGAAGCGGCTGGCTTCTGTAGGGGCTACGAATCTCTGCGGGATTACCGGGGCGATGCTGTTAAACTGGGCGAGGAAAGGGGAACGCCCGCCGGCGGCGACTCAGCAATTGCAAAGTTTGATGCGTACCCTCGCCGAACGCAAATCGACTCAGCGCTCTAACAGCAGAATTCAGGATGCTGCTGTAGGGACAACGGGGACTTCTGGTAGCCAGTTAACGGGGACGCGCGGCGCTTCTGAATTGAAGTCGGCTAGCAGTTTTACTAAAACTAATAAAACGGGTTTGACTGAGAAGCGCAGTGCGAGTTCCCGGCCCAAAACGCCGCGGCGCAGTCGCGAGGAATCGAGAGATTACGAGCCGGCTGTATATCGAATGAAACATATTACACCTCCGAAAAAAAGGGACAGCGGTTTTCTGTCTACTGTGTTCAATTTTTTGGGAGCGTTATTTTTCTTGACCGTAGCGGTGGGTATTTTGTGGCGAGTGTTCGATGTTAGGGGTTTTAGAAAGACTTTTGTGCCGGCTCTACCGCAGCCTGTGCAACAATTTGTTAAGTCGATCGACCCTAAATAATCTGGTTTGCTGAAAATTCTACCTTCAGATCCGGCTGAATTCTGCCTTCGGAAACTGCGATAGCACGCTTGGTTAACAAATCGGTTCGCTACCCTAAATATAGCGGTAAGCTGCTTGTGGCGTACGCTACGTTTAGAGTTCCTGGCCTGAGTCCGCTGGGAATTTTCAACGGCTACTATCACAACAGAAGATGAACGCTTCACTTTACCGAGCAAAAAATGCCTCGCCATGCTGAACGGGAATGAAATAATTAGTGGATTAGCACTGGCTTTTGGGGGTTTTGCTTATGCTTTAGTCTTTTTTGTTCTTCTTCCCTTCAGACAGTACGATTATGCAGCACCACTTGCGGCTATAGCAATAGCGATCGCCCTTACTGTAGCAATGAATTTGCTACTATCTGCATCGTTGCTAACTGGCTGGAGTTGGGTGGCTGCATTATTTGGTTTTCAGGTAGCCCTCATATTTTTTGGTAGCGTTTTTTTGGAAGATGGGCTGTACCTGCCAAATTTGTTGTTTTTGGGAACTATGATCGTAGGATATGTGAGCGTTTATACCAGTTTTTCACAACAAAAAACACTGGTAATTGTGGGTTTATGTACAGTATTTTTCCTAGCTTTAATGTACTTCTCTTTGATTGGTGGCTATGTGATCAAAGGCAAAAATCCGTTTCAGGGTTCTTCTACCCAGATGCTGCCGCTGTTGAATCAAAGGGTAGAAATTATCACCGACAATCCCAAACAATTTTATTTTAATGGTAAAACTGGCGAACTCACGCATATTTACCGTTATGAGGTGACTGTGAAACTAGATTCTGGAGGAGACGAGAGATTGATGTGGCCCTATGTCGATGTTTGGTGGCAGGATATTAAGGCTGCTAGCGAACAGAAATTGCAGTAATTTATATCGTTTCTGGTTGCATCGGAATAATACAATTGAGTCAACAGTTAACACTCAACCATTCAGTTTTTTGACCCAGAGTCAATCGATTTTCGATTTTCGATTTTCGATTTTCGATTGAAGCATTGACCCCACGGATAAATTCGGGGGGCAAGTTTCATCGGATACAGGTTTTTTCTTTCTCCACCGATGAATGCGGGGGCTTGCATCTTGGATGCTTGATTGTCAACAATCAACAGTCAACAGTAAACAATCATCAGGAGTGCAACCGGAATTGATATCATTCACTATTTAAAGCTGGTGCTGTTCCTTCTACAGGTCGAATAATGGCCGGTTTGTTGGTAGATTGTTGCTGAAAAAGTGCCTTGAGTGCCAAGTCAAGATTTTCTGCCATGACTATGCGGTTTTCGTAGACAGCAATAACTCTGACTAAAGTTGGTAAACTATTGCGCTCTGCTTCTAAGTAAAGAGGTTCCACATACAGTAAAGATTGTTCGATAGGAATTACTAATAAGTTTCCTTGAATGGCTTTTGAACCCTGGCGATTCCAGAGAGATATTTGTTCGGAAATAACTGGATCTTGGTTAATTAAAGCTTCTATTTGTTCCGGGCCGTAAACTAATCGCTGTTTGGGGAACAGATACAACAGCAATTTTCCGTAATTGCCACCATCAGATCGCCCTGCAATCCAAGCAATTAAATTGTTGCGGCTTACTGGTGTAAATGGCAGCAGCAAAATAAATTCTTCTTCTGTTTCCGTTGGCAGTTTCGTAATCAAATAATATGGTGCTACGGGCTGCTGTTCGCTGCCATAAATTTCACGGGGAACTCGCCACAAATCCTCCCGATTGTAAAATACTTGCGGGTCTTCCATATGATAAGCTAGCAAGCGTTCGGATTGAATGCTCAACAAATCTACTGGGTATCTGATATGTGTGCGGAGAGCCGGAGGCATTTTGTCAAGGGGTTTGAAGAGTCCGGGAAAGATAGCAATCCAACTGTTAATAATGGGATCGGAGGGATAGGCAACGTAGAAGTCAACAGACCCGTTGTAGGCATCAATCACTACTTTGACGGAGTTGCGGATGTAGTTAAACTCATGATTTCCCGGGTCAGAATACGGATAGCCAGGGCTCGCTGTGTAGGCATCGATAATCCAGTAAAGATAGTTGGGAGATTTATCAGTAGCCGAGGGTGAAGGTTTAATCTTGTTGCCATTGTCCTCCCTGGCTTTTTCTATGTCATCATTGCTAAGATTGGCGTTTGCTACTACTAAATACGGGTCGGAATCGTAGCGCAAAAAAGGAGCGATCGCCCGGACTCTTTTATTAATATTTCGGCGGTACAGCAATTTAGTTTCTGGCGTAAAATTGCGGGTAAGCGCCATTTGCCAATTTTTGAGATAATTAGCAAACAGCAAGCGCCGCCACATAGGACCGATCGCAATTCCGCCCCTACCGCTGTAAGTATTGTAAACATTTTCTTCGCCACTGGGATAGTCGAATTCTGCGACTTGTGTGGGCGCCATCACGTCTGTATCGGTGATTTCGCCGTAGTAAATTCGCGGGAAGCCGATCGGAATACTGGCCCTAATTCGATCGCTAGTGACTTCCAAAGCAGTCTCTCCTTTCTGGGCTGCAACTCCAATATCTTTGACAAAATAATCGGGTAAACCGCCGACACCGACTCTGTTTACGGGAGAAAGAGTAAAGCCGTAACCGTGAGTATAAACTAGGTGTTCGTTCACCCAAGTTTGAGCATCGGGGGCAACTGCTGTGTAATCTAATTCCCGCGCTGCCAGAAACACTTGTTGGCTTTCCGAATCTCCCTTTTGTGCTTTTTCATTTTTGATTGTGTAGCGATCAATATCGGCATCAGGAAATGTATAATATGGTCTGATTTGCTGTAACTGTCGGGTGGTTTGCAGCAGCGGTCGCTTGTCCCACAGGCGGATGTTGCTGATAGTAAGTTGATTTTTTTCTAAGTCGGCATAAGTAAGTTTTCCGGCGGGATCGAAAGTTTTTATTTCGATTGTGTTGAGGTCAAAGGCTTCTTGAGTAAAGGCAATGCTGCGCTGGATATATGGCTTCTCTCGTGCTAGTTCGTTGGGTCTAACTAGGAGTTGCTGCACAATTTGTGGCAGCAGGAAAACTCCCAAAAAACTTAAAGTTAGCCACGCTAAAATAATCTTTTTTATGAGTTCATTTTTAATTTTGAATTGGTAAACCTGCCACAGCATCAAAAGTGCGATCGCCCCCGCCAAAATACTCAAAAATCCATACCAGGGCAGCCGCACCGTCACGTCAGCATAATTCGCCCCGTAAGTAACGTCTCCCCGCGAATACAGCAATGCGTAGCGCCCCAGCCAGTAGCGGAATGCGGCGGCTAGCATTGAAGCTGCACCCAACCCGTACAAGTGCCGCTGCTGCGATCGAGAAAACCCCAAAAATCTCCCTTGACTCAGGCTATTTCCTGACAGCAAATATGTTAAAGCACAAGATACTAAACTGTACCAAAATACAACTGTCAGCCAGAAGCCTAGTAAATCTAAAATTGGCAAAATAAATACATAAAAGCTAATGTTTTGATTAAAAAGAGGGTCGGTTGTGTTAAAATTAGTAGGGTAAAAACATTGCAAAACATTGGTCCAGCGACTGGTGGCAATAAGCCCGATCGCCAAACTGAGAAAAAGGGCGATCGCCTGCAGCAAAAAATCAGGCTTAATTGCCACAGCTAAAATTGTCCCCAGCAGCAAGCCCAACTGCCACCAGTGAGAAAATAGCTGCACCCCTATTTGTTGGATTGACTCAATTCCCAACTGCACAGGCGACGCAGGTAAATTGTCAGCTATACCCAAATAGGTGATGCTGCTTGCAGCTAACAGCCCGCAGTGAATTACTATAAAAGTTGCGATCGAACTCAATCCAAATACTGCCAACAGCAGCCAGGAAAAGGTAATTTGGGATTTAGCAACAGGTATTTCGTAATTCTTCCCAATATTCTTCCCCGTTTTGTTCGCCCTCAGTGAAGCCAATAGCGCCCCCGCAACCGGCGATTTCATTTCCTCTGCGGGATGTTGCAGGCGGCGGGCTAAAGCCAAATTTCCGAGCAAAAAGACAGAAGAAACGGCAATTGCGATCGCCCCCAGCAACCCTTGAGTTTTCAGCTTTAAGAGAAAAACCTGAAGATATCCAACTTCCTGAAACCAGAGAATTTCTGCAGCAATGCGGGAGGCAAACTCAACAACCAGCCATAGCCCCCCAATCAGTAGGATTATTTGATAAATTCGCCTATTAGTCATTAGTTATTAGTTATTAGTCATTAGTCATTAGTCATTAGTCATTAGTTATTGGTTAAATGATAACTGATATCAGGTTTGAGCAAATTACCCTCCCGAATGATGCTTTTGCCGCAAGGGTTGGAGGCATTTTTATTCATGGTAGTCGATCGGACATAATATGATATCATGTCCGATCGATTAACCATAATATCCCGGTCGGGGCGGGTTTTTGAGCTGGTCAATTATTGGCAGGTATTGTTGGCGAACCCTCCCCTACAAAAATCGCGGTCGCTCGACCGGACATGATATGACACCTGCTTTCGGGTCAAGGGCTAACTGCTTTCCTGTCAAATGACTAATGACTAATGACTAATGACAAATTAGCTGTACTGCTGATTGACATCCACATCCAAATTAAACAGTGTTTGCAAAGTTTGCATCGCTTGCCGCCGCGCCTCAATATCCTGCTGAGCGCGCAACTGTACCATCGGATCGTGCAAAATCTTATTCACAATCCCCCTTGTTAAAGATTCAATCACATCTTGATGTTTCTCCGAAAATTCCGAACCCAGACGCGATAAAGCTTTTTCTAACTCTTGTTCCCGAATCAATTCTATCTTATCCCGCAAACAGCTAATAGTAGGAACAGTTTCCAGACTGCGCCACCAGAGATCGAAAGCCTCTACTTCCTGTTCGAGCAAGCCCTGAGCTTCCATTGCCATTTTGCGGCGGCTTTCGTGATTTTGAGCTACCACTGCTTTCAAGTCGTCCACATTAAACGATCGCACATTAGCGAGTTCGTTCGCATCCGAGTCAATGTTGCGCGGCACAGAAATATCCACCAACATCAAAGGGCGATTCGGGTCTAAAACCGCTTCCAATTTAGCTTTATTTAACAGCGGATCGGTAGCTGCCGTACTGGTAAAAACCAAGTCAGAAGCGGCAATTATCTGCATCATTTCCGAGAGCTGATAGAGGTGCAATTGAGCATCTTTAAACTGACCGGCCAACTCCAGGGCGCCCCGCACAGAGCGGTTAACGATCGAAATATGGCTAGCTCCTTTTGAGAGCAAATGCTGCACCAAAAGCCGCGACATTTTGCCAGCACCAATAATTGCAATTTTGCTGCTTGCTAAATGCTGACCCTTCATTTGAGCCAATTCTGCCGCCGCCGAACTGATAGAAACTGCACCGGTACCGATGCTAGTTTCCGTGCGAACTCGCTTCCCTGCTGTGAGAGCTTGCTTGAACAAGCGCTCTAAAATTCTGCCTACACCTTTGTACTGCTGGGCGAGTTTGTGAGTTTGTTTCACCTGAGCCAAAATTTGTCCTTCTCCGAGCACCAAACTGTCGAGGCCAGAAGCCACTCGCATCAAGTGCATCACCGCATCTTCGTGCAGCAAAATAAACAGGTGAGGGCGCAAAGACTGCAAAGGAACTTTACTGCATTCCGAAAGGAACTGAATAACCTCTCGCACACCAGGCTCCGACTCGCTGGTAACAATATAAATCTCTAAGCGGTTGCAAGTGCTGAGGATGGCAACCTCTTGAATGTGCGGATAGCCACGCAATTGGGCGATCGCGGCTTCAACTTTCTGTTCTGGAATGCTCAGTTTTTCGCGAACTTCAACCGGCGCTGTTTTGTGGCTGAGACCTATGACTGCAATATTCATATCTGTGATTTGTCACTATTTCTTGCTTAGGTGTTAACAGTCACCTGTTATTAGTTATTAGTTTATCGCTAATTGCTAATCACCGGTGACTGTTAACCGTTAACTGTTAATTGTTAACATTTAACTGTTAACCACTAACTAATCACTAATTCAATTGCAGAGATTTAGGCTGGTCAAACATATGGATTGTATCCACAAACCGAGCAGTCTTCGACTGAGAAGAAATTACCAAACTTTCAGTGCGAGCGCCGCCGCCAAAGAAGCGAACTCCATCCATCAGCGTTCCGGGGGTAATCCCGCAAGCTGCAAACAGAACTGTTTCTCCAGATGCCAGCTCTTCAGCATTGTAAATCTTGTCTGGGTCTGTGATGCCCATCTCTTTCAGGCGGGCGATATTGCTCTCTTTGCTTTCACCGATCAAACCAGTTTTTACGACAGCCGGATCGTAAATTAACTGCCCTTGGAAGTGACCGCCCAAACAGCGCATTGCTGCTGCGGAAATCACACCTTCCGGTGCTGCACCAATACCCATAAGTGCGTGGATGTTGGAACCAGAAAACGCGCAAGAAATCGCTGCCGAAACGTCGCCGTCGCTGATCAGCCGAACTCTTGCACCCGCTTCCCGAATTTCCTTAATTAAACCTTTGTGCCGATCGCGATCCATCACGACCACTACCAAATCTTCAATACTGCGGCCGAGGCAATCAGAGATAATTTTGAGGTTTTGAGTGGGCGTTTTGCGAATATCTACATGATTCTTAGCAGCCGCAGGAGCAGCCAATTTGTTCATGTAAAAATCCGGTGCCGCAAACAAACCACCTTTTTCAGAGATTGCCAAAACTGCCATCGAACCGTTTTGACCGTAAGCTACCAGGTTAGTACCTTCGCAGGGGTCCACAGCGATATCAATTTCGATCAATTCATCTATGTTGCAGACATCTTTGGCATCTTCGCGGGTACAAATACCTACTTGTTCACCGATGTAAAGCATGGGTGCGTCATCGCGTTCGCCTTCGCCGATGACGATGCGGCCGCGCATATGAATTTTGTTCATGCGCTCCCGCATGGCTTCTACAGCCACTCTGTCGGCTTCATCTTTTTCGCCTTTGCCCATCAAGCGAGCGGAGGCGATGGCTGCCTGCTCAACTACTTCGATAATCTCTAAACCGATTACATTGTCCACGAACTAGATCCTCTCAACTGCTGATGCGTGCCTTGTGCTCTTTTGCACTCCCAGCAATCAAGTTTATCAGAGGCGGGGATCTGTGCGAGCGCAAGCAGTTGCCTAGTTTGTGTTAACTTTTGCTTCTTTGAGACTGGGGCTGGAAAATCTGATCCCAACAAGCTCAAAGATCGATCGCAATACTTCACTGTTGCTTGGAAGATCGCACGCTAGCCCCGTCTGAGGGCTAAATCGCGGACTCCAGAGGCTCCGGGGGAGCGATCGGCTGTTTCAGGCAACTTGTCATTCCGAGTGCCGTTAAAGGTTTTATGATTAGTTTGCGATCGCACGATTTCTCAGAAACCTAGTTGCTAGACCGGATTTATCGTTACTAAACCCAACATTTTGGTGGAAACCGGGTTTCTGAGGGTAAGTCCTAATGACGATCGCAAATCAAATGGACAGCCCCAAATCGGGACGCAGTAGACTTTATCAGCGGGAAGGAATAAAAAATGATGATGAAAGCCCAAGATATTATGACAACAGAAGTTGTTACCATTCGCGGTTCGGCAACTGTAGCTGAAGCGGTGGCGATGATGAACGAACTGTGTTTGCGCGCGTTAATTGTGGAACGCCGCCACGAACAAGACGCCTACGGCATTGTGACGGAAACGGATATTGTTTACAAAGTAACAGCCTACGGAGTAGACCCGCAGAAAGTCCGCGTCTTCGAGATTATGACCAAACCGTGCATCACGGTGAATCCCGACCTGGGCGTGGAATACGTGGCGAGGCTGTTCGCCAATACCCGAATCCGCCGAGCTCCGGTGATTAAAGACAAACTGCTGGGCATTATTTCGGTAACGGATATCTTGACAAAAAGCGATTTTGTCGAGAAGCCGAAAAGTGTTTTATTTGAGGAACAAATCGAACAGGCGATCACGGATGCCAGAACTATCTGTGCCGAGAAAGGCGCTACTTCTAGAGAGTGCGCGGTAGCGTGGGACATTGTAGAGGAAATGCAGGCTGAGGCTTCTCACCAGCGATCGATGAAGCTTGAGAAAACGGCTTTTGACGAGTATTGCGAGGAAAATCCCGAGGCGGCTGAAGCGCGGATGTACGACAGCTAATTTAATGATTAGTGATTAGTCATTAGTTATTAGTTATCAACTCTTATGTATGGATTGATAACTAATAGCTAACGATCGGAAATAGCTTTTTTTAGGCTCGCCTCACGAAAAATAAAAATCTTAAGTGTTTGGCCCAATCATATAAAACACGTTCAGCTTATTCCCATCTAGATCCCGAAAATATCCCACATAAAACCCCGGTAACGTGCCTCTTGACCCCACTGCTCCTTCATCCTTAGCGCCAAGTTCGATCGCTTTGTTATAAACTAAGTTGACTTTTTCTGGACTGTCAACTTGAAGTGCGATCATTACGCCATTACCAACAGTTGCTTCGTTGCCATCAAAGGGTTTTGCAACAGCAAATCCTGGCATCTCTGGAGAAACGCTCCATGCGATAAATCGGTCGAATTCCATGAATCGTTGAGCGCCAATTTCCGCAAGCAAAGTATCATAAAACTTGGCTGCACGTTCAAGATTGTTGGTGCCGACTGTAACGTATCCAATCATATTTTTTGTCCTCTAACTGATGTTAAGATAAAAAAATGTTTGAGCAAATAACAACTGAGTTAAACTGATCCTTAGAAAACCAAAGCTACAACTCAAACATCATTTTACATCATAACTGACACTATCTCGGTGTTGTCCGCTCCCATCATTTATTGCCGATCGCTAATACATTCGGGAGTGTCTCTAGTTGGACTGTTGACGATCGCACTTACCGCCTTTGCTTTCATCGCAGCAGCATAGGGCTTTAACAAGGGCAAAACTTCCTGAGCATTTTTAACAGCAGGATCGAGCCACTGTTCCCAATCGCTGTCGGGGAGAATCACCGGCATTCGATCGTGCATCGGCTGCACTGTTTCGTTAGCAGCGGTAGTAATTATACTGCAAGATACAATGTTTTCTTTTTCTGGAGACTCCCAATTTTCCCACAAACCGGCAAAAGCAAAAGGTTCGCCGTCTGCCTTTTGAAAATAGTAAGGCTGTTTGTTCTTTCCCTGCTGTTGCCATTCGTAGAAACCGTCAGCGACTATCAAACATCGCCTGTGCTTGATGGCGCTACGAAAAGCAGGTTTTTCGGCTACAGTTTCCGATCGCGCATTGATCATCTTGCTGCCTATTTTCATGTCTTTTGCCCAACTTGGAATCAAACCCCAGCGCATAAATTGGAACTGTCGCTGCATTTGCTCTTGAGAAACTGTGACTGTGGCAACTGATTGAGTTGGGGCGATATTGTATCGCGGTTTGATGTCGGGAACTGCCGAAAGTTTGAAGAATTCGGCTATGATTTGACCTGAAGTAGTTAAAGTGTATCGTCCACACATAATTTATAATTGGTATTAACAAAAAGGTAGATTGGGATTTACCGTTGGGCGGGGCGGGTTTTCTAGATTATGCGTGTTAGGCAATGATTGTTGGTAAAACCCGCCCCTACGAGACATCGCGATTTACCGCCCAAGCGGGGCGGGTTTTGGAGATTATTCGTGTTAGGCAAAGATGGTTTGTAAAACCCCACCCTACGAGACATTGCTAAATTGTGGAACAGTCGCAGACAACCATTCGGCGCGCAACTTTTCAATCGCTAACTCTTTAAATTTAGCTTCTACTTCAATCCACGGAGCCTGATAATAGCAATTAGGCATTTCTGTAATTAAATCGCTGTGGCGCGGATCGGCAAAAAATTCTCTGCCATTCGATATGTGCACTAATTGCCATTCAGGAACCGACCAACTTGTGCGGGCTGCTGCGAGCATTTCGGCAACGCTGGGATCGTCGTAAGTTTCTAAATGTTCGTGAATGACGTGGTGGTGGGCATCAAAAACCATTGGTACGCCGGTATCGAGACAAACTTCTAAAATTTCCGAGGAACTGTAAGCGTATTCGTCATTTTCAAAGGTTAAGCGCGATCGAATTGATTCGGGTAAATCGCGGATGACTGATTTGAGCTGCGAAGCGCGATCGCCCTTGCCGCCGTGAATGTTCATCAGTGCCAGGGGCGATCGGGGCTGTCCCAACATATCTAAAATTAAAGCATGAGTGGCAAGAATTTTAATGCTGTTTTCAACTACAGAAAGCTTGTCGGAACTGAGGACGACAAATTGATCCGGGTGGAGTACCAAGCGGATGCCCAAAGACAAAGCGCGATCGCCGATAATCCGCAATTCCTCAGTCATGGAATGTAGCACTGCTTCCCCCAAATCTGTATCTGCAAAAGGGAACAGTGCGGAAGTCATGCGGTAGAGCTTAATTTGATTAGCACAACAGAAGTCGATCGCTTTGTCAAGCCGCTTTAAGTTGTCTGTATAAAGCTCGCGCAATACTGTTTCTTGTTCAGTTTCTGTAAGTTGCAACAGTCGCTTCCGTGTGACCGTGCGAAAGCGAACTGCATCGGATTTTGTAATACAGACTAATCCCAATTCCGGCAATTTTTCCTGTTTCACTACTTGGTTCATCCCGCTCATTTAGTAATAATCCCTAACTTTAATTTTATGTTAAATAGGTTTCTCGTAAGGACTTGAGTTTTTAGTCTAGAAGTTTTTAGGTACTACTCAACTTGCCCAAATAGTCCGCCGGAGATTCAAATCCCTGGCGGACTATGGAAGTGCAAGATGTAATTAGTACAAACCTGATTTTTATCAAACCTCTAATCAACCGCGTCGCAGATAGCATATCGATGACAATTTAATCGATATAACTATTGCTGTTCTTCGCCAGACTCAGCCTCTTCGTCGGGCCGCGCGGTGGCAACAGGATTTTCCATTGCTTCGTTATGGAACGGATAACCCGATGTTTCTTGATTTAGCGGGTCAGCGGGTTGGTCGTCAGGGGATGTAATTTGACCGTTAGTGTTGGTATTGGGTTTTGTGGAAGAACCTTTATGGCTGGCGTGGCCGCTACTCATCTTTTTTTCCTCAATTAGGTTTATGGAACAATTTCTAGCTTAGACTTAGCGGCTGCAGGCGATCGCCTATCTTAAGTCAGAGATGTTGCTTAATAGTTGAGGATGCTATATCACTCCTCGCATCAATTGTGAAATATTTCTCTTCTCTTCTCAACATAGCCGTCAAGAAAGTCTTTGCGGTTCGTCGTTCACAAAAAAAGCCAGTTTCGCGCTTTCCGAAAGAATTGCTATATCTCCTGCTTTTCCCTATTTCCTCTTTCCAATCAACTCCGCAAACGCCCTGATCTGAGAATACTAATAATCAACCAAAAACCCAAAAAACTCGCCGCCCCAAACAAACCAGTGCTCAGAAAAGATAGCTGAGAAGTTTGCGCGTTAGAAGAAATAATTGCCGCCCCCACAATCAGCGAACCCACGACAATACTAAAAGAAAGTCGGTTCGCAGAATCCCCCAGAGTGCGGCGTAGCGGATCGAGTTCTTTTAGTGTCAAGTTCCACTTCAAAGTTTCCGAAGTAACTCGGTCTAAAAGCACTTCCACTTGTCGCGGAGATTGCAAAGATAAGCTTTTGAGATCCAGAGCAGTTCTCAGCAGAGCTTGTATCGGATCATCTCCTAATAACTGACGCCGAAACATATCGGTCATCAGCGGTTTCACCTGCTCTACAATATTAAACCGGGGATTAAAAGAGCGCGCCAGCCCTTCCAAGTTAGCTAGAGTTTTTGCATACAAACCGAGATTGCTGGGCAGTCGAATTTTATTTTTTCGGGTGATTTCCAGCACCTCATAAAAAATTTCCGACAAGTTCATTTGCGACAAGCTGACATTGTAATACTTGCGGAGCATTCTAGCTAAATCGTTCTCTAGATTAACTAAACTTGTCGGCTGAGCAAATTCGGCCATTTCCAAAGTTAATTGAGCGCAGCGCTGAGCGTCTAAATCGACAATTGCCAGCAACATTTCGGTCAAATTCTGCTGAGTTCGCGGGTCTAATCTGCCGACCATGCCGCAGTCTAGCAAAGCTATGCGGCCGTCTTTGAGATAAAATAAATTGCCGGGATGCGGGTCTGCGTGAAAGAATCCGTCGATGTACAACTGCTGGAAGAAAACGCGGCAAAGTAGCGTTGTAATTTCTTCGCGTTCGGCATTTATATCTCCTTTGTGGCGAATTCCTTGCAAATCGCCTAACAAAATCGGGACTCCGTTCAGCCACTCCATTACTAAGAGTTTTTTTGTAGTTAACTCCCAGTTAATTTCTGGTAGGACAACTTGTGTGGGGTCAAACCATTTACTTTTAGATAAATTGCGGCGCAGTTCGTCTGTGTAGCTGGCTTCTTGAATGAAGTCGAGTTCTGCACGCAGGGCGATCGCAAATTCTTCTGCTAGGGCGACAATATCGTATTGTTGACCGAAGTCTGTGAGCATGACAAGTTCTGCCAAACCTCGGAGCACGGCGATGTCTTGTTCGATGACAATATCAATACCGGGGCGCTGAACTTTGAGGGCGACTTCGCGACCGTCTTTTAAAGTAGCTTTGTGGGTTTGGGCAATGGAACCTGCGGCGATGGCTTCGGTGTTAAATTTGGCGAAGGTATTTTCGAGAGATTGTGTGAGTTCCAGGCGGACGATTGCTTCTACTTGCGACCACGGTACGGGCGGTACTTCCGCTTGTAGCGTGGAGAGAGTTTCGATATAGCTGGCGGGTAAAAGGTCGGGACGGGTGCTCAGCAATTGACCCAATTTGACAAATACTGGGCCTAATTCGACGAGGATATTGCGGAGAACTGCTGGAGTTGGGAGACTGGGTGCGTCGGTTTTGCGGCCGGTTAGGAGGCTTTTCATGTAGTCCCAACCGTTGCGGAAGACGACCTCTAGAATTTCTCCTTTGCGAGAATTGTTTTGAACTAGGCTAAACAAGGGGCCTCCGGGTCGATCGGGTTTAAGGGCTATATAACTACTAGGATAGCGCTGTTGACCGGGCTGACCAGTGTCTTGGGGAATAACTTGGGGGAAAGGGTGGGAATGCGCGTGAGAGCTTTGGGGTGTGGGGGCGATCGGTTTTTGTCCGTGGCATTGCTCCTCATAGTAATATACAGTTAAAGCAGACATGATATTTTTATAATTAAATTTATTTAATTGAAAAATTGTGTTAAATACTGGAATGAGTAAGTGATCAAATAACCCGAGTCTAAATGTGTTTAAAACCGTATAAGAGACATGATTGCCATCCAATTTCCTACCAACTCGATCGAATTATCCATCAACTTAACTGACGAGCAATTTTTTCAGCTTTGTCAGAACAACCGCGATTATCAATTTGAACGTACAGCATCCGGGGAATTAATTATTATGCCACCGACAGGCAGTGAAACTAGCAAGCGCAATATGGATCTCTCGTATCAACTTCGAGCCTGGAGTCGGCAAAATAATCTCGGAGTTGCCTTCGATTCTTCTGGAGGCTTTAGGCTCCCCAATGGTGCCGATCGCTCTCCTGATGCTTCTTGGGTCAAAAAAGAACGCTGGGATGCTTTAACACCCGAACAAAAAGACAGTTTTGCTCCTTTGTGTCCTGATTTTGTTGTTGAGTTGCGTTCTCGGACTGATTCCTTGAAGAAACTTCAAGAGAAAATGCAAGAATATATAGAGAACGGTGCTAAATTGGGTTGGTTAATTGACAGGCAAAATCGGCGGGTAGAAATTTATCGCCCCGGTCAAGATGTTGAAATTCTCGAAAATCCTGCCACTCTATCAGGTGAAGATGTACTGCCTGGTTTTGTGTTGAATTTAGAAGAAATTATGTAAATAAGTAAATATTAATGCCCAACACAGATTCAAAAACGAATGCCTGGATAAACAGTGATGAATAGTTGGTGTATCCGCCTTCAGAATCCGTGTCGTGCTGCCTCATTTCACTCTCACAGCAAATCTTTCAATTTCTCATCTTCTCCCAACACTTTAATTACCTGTTTTATCTCTTGCGTCCTATCCTTTTTCACAATCAAAGTTACATTGCCATCTCTGACAACTACGACATCTTCTAAACCAATGGTGACAATCACCTCATTCTCATCGGCTGCATAGAAAATGCCACCTTTCGTATCAATTCCGACGTGTTTTGCTAACTCCACATTCGGCTTATCTCCTTGCAGCAAACGACCGATCGCATTCCAATCTCCCAAATCGTCCCAGCTAAAGCCTACGGGCAGAACACAAGCCTTTTGCGTCTTCTCCATCAGCGCGTAATCGATGCTAATTTTGGGTAATTCCGAGTATGCCTGCGCGCCTTTTGCTTCCAAAGCTGCCATCATTTCCGGTACATGATTTCGCAATTCTGTCAAGACTGTTCCAACTCGAAATACAAAAATTCCGCCGTTCCAACTAAACTTGCCGCTGGCTACAAATTCTTCAGCAGTTGTGCGATCGGGCTTTTCGGTAAACCGCGCCACTCGATAGGCCGGAAAACCCCCAAAACTGCCAATTTCCTCGCCTTGTTCGATGTAGCCGTAGCCGGTGGAAGCATAACTCGGTTTTACTCCCAAAGTGGCGATCGCATCCTGATTGTTCGCCAACTCCGCCGCCGCCTCCAAAGTCTTGATAAACTCCTGTGGTTCCCCAATCCAGTGATCCGCCGGGAAAAAACCCACCACCGCATCCTCACCGTAACGCTTCGCAGTTTCTATAGCAGTCCATGCCACCGCCGGCGCAGTATCCCGGCCCTCCGGTTCCGCCAGCAAATTCTCAGGAGGTAACAGCGGCAACTGTTCGCGAACCCCCGCAGCCAACATTTCCGACGTTACCACCCACAAATCGTCCCAGCCGTTACCTAATGTTAATAGTCTTTCTGCTGTAGCTTGCAGCAAACTCTTGCCGCTACCGTCGAGACTCAAAAACTGCTTGGGGCGCTGTTTGCGACTCAGTGGCCAGAAACGTTCACCTTTACCGCCGGCCAGAATCACAGGAATTAAGGTTCTACTCATTGTTTAAAGTTTAAATAGTTCACGTCCATTTTGCCCTGAGACCCGATATGGTGTTTGTAAAGAATTACTGAGGGAGAATAATGGTTGACTTTTGACTGTTGACTGTCTCACCCGAAATGTAGGGTGCGCCTAGCGCACCTTACCCAATATAAAACAAAAAAACTCTCGTTAAGGAATCATTGAAAATTGCTATAGCGACTAGCAATTAGCCATTACCTATTACTTCGACAATTCGACGTTAAGTTCGTTCACGACACGGCGTTTGAGCGGGATTGATTTTTCTCTGGGTAGCAAGTCAAATACTTTCCGAAAAGCATCATCTACCTGTTCAAAGGGTATTTGTCCTTTCTCATTAAAAACTACTTTTCCCGATTGGTCGAGGATGACAGTTTGAGGTACGAAACCTTCGTAATAATGGCTTGGTTCGGTGATTTCTGGTGACGGTTGCGGAGGCAAAGAGTCAATTGTTATGGGCATAAAATCGGCTTCGCGACCGTAAAATTCCTGGAGTTGAGAGACGACGATCGCGTATTGCTTGGAGTCGCTGCTGTCATCAGTGTAAAAAACTAACAGTACGGGTTTATGACGTTTGAAAGAATCTGCAATCTTGACTTTAGGAGGAACTAGGGAACCGTTGCCGGCGTAGAGGGCAAATATTGTACCGTCAAAGCGATCGTCCGTAAGAGTTGCCAAGGCTGGGGCCGTTCCGCTTAGCAGTATTAAGCTAAGTGAGATCGCCACTGTTGCAAGACTGGCTGACAAGATTCGCCTCAGCCAGCGGATGCCTGAAGCAGCAGTAACAAGTGAATTTTTGTTCTCAGGAAATATCATAGGTTGTTGGCAGTTGCTGTAAGGAAAGCGAAATCAGATGCAAAAACTTTCCTAAGTTTATCAGCAAAATGTAGGCAAATGTTCTTGAGTAGGTTAAAGTAGTTTCGGCTCGATGATCATAAATTGCTGATAGTGGCGATCGACAAGGCGATTCTACAGGCAGAAGATCACTATTTGCGTTCGGCTTTTCAGCGGCGGACTGGAACTGTCCGCGCCACAATAAAATTTATTTGTGGTGGGGTGAGCTTCTAGCTTGCCAGAAGGGAGCAAGATATTAAATTCAACTGATTACTAGAAACTGACAACTGGGAATTTACAACTAATGATAGTTTTGCTTAACGCACTCCTCGCCCAAACGCCCGCTGCTGATGTTTCCGGGTCTGCTCAAATTAATCTGGTGCAGGCCCTTGTTTTAGGGATTGTACAAGGATTAACAGAGTTTTTGCCCATCAGCAGCAGCGCTCATTTGAAGGTAGTGCCGATCGCCCTGGGATGGGGCGATCCGGGGGTTGCTTATACTGCTGTTATTCAGTTGGGCAGCATTATTGCAGTGCTTTGGTATTTCTGGAAAGACTTGACAAATATAACTGTTGGTGCAGTTGAATCCGTGGTGCGGCGCGACTACAAATCGCAAGAGTTTCAAATGGCGGTAGCACTGGTTTTGGGAACAATACCTATAGTCTTTTTTGGGCTGCTAATCAAGGCATTGGTTCCAGATTTTGACAACTCGCCACTCAGGAGTTTGGCCAGCATCGCCATTGCTTCGATCGTCATGTCGCTACTGTTAGCAACAGCAGAAAAAACTGGCAAGCGCAATCGCACTTATGAAAAGTTAACTGTCTTAGACGGAATTTTTATGGGATTAGCTCAAGCAATTGCATTGATTCCGGGGTGTTCGCGATCGGGTTCCACTCTAACAGCAGGATTGTTCATGGGATTGGAAAGGCCTGCCGCCGCGCGGTTTTCTTTTTTAATGGGAATTCCGGCAATTACTCTGGCTGGATTAGTGGAATTAAAGGGTGATTTGGGACAAGGAATCGGCGATGCTGGAGTTGCAGCTTTGATAGTGGGAACGATTTCGGCATTTGTGTTTTCTTATTTGTCTATCGCGTGGCTAATGAAGTTCCTGCAAACTCAAAAGACGTGGATATTTGTGTTATATCGGCTAGCTTTTGGCGTAGCCATTTTAACGGCGCTCGCAGGTGGGGGGCTGAGAAATATCTAAAACACGACTAACTTGAACCTAATTATAGCCCTTCTCAAGGGCAGTGAGGTATGTTCGGTAATGGGTAAGAAAGCAATCGCTCGCCCTAGCACCTTACTCACACTTTTTTGCCCTATATATGCCGTAAGAGCTGCAACTTGACAAGCATGAGAGTTTAAGGCTTTGACAAAGGGATATTCGGCTCTCAATGCTGTATTGTGACGATACATATCTTTTTGTTCCACACCTCGGTTGCCCATCCAAAAACGGACACATTTGTGGCGGACAAACTGAGCGGTTTTAATCGCTTCGTCTGCAGCAGCGTATTGAGTTGTTTTTGCCTTAGCCTTAAACTCTAAAACTATCATTGACGTGGAAAAACTTTACAACAGTAGCAGTATTGGGCCACGCTGGAGGCGGTAAATCAACTCTCAGCAAGAGATTATCGGACATCACTGGGTTGCCGCTTTACGTCTTGGACAAGATTAAATATCGATCGGGCGGCGTTGAGGTGTCACAGGAAGAATACAAGCACGCCCATCAGGAAATTTTGCAGACTGACAGATGGATTATTGACGGGTTTGGTTGCATGGAAACCGTCTGGCTGCGACTTGATGAGGCGGATACTCTGGTTTATGTCGATCTACCGCTATACGTGCATTCCTGGTTGATGACTAAACGAATGATCTCGGGTTACTTTAATCCGCCCGAAGGCTGGCCAGACAATAGTCCAATATTCAAGGGTTAGATGATTAGTTACCGCGTGCTTTGGTTGTGTCACAAATATTTGACTCCAATGATATCGCGAATATATCGATCGGGAACGAAGTAGCAAAAGTGTTTATCACATCATATCTACTGAACAGATTCGCAATTTTTTGAGTCTATTGAAAATGAGATCAAGATTAAAGATGGTGAACTGATATAATCAACTTTTCCTATAACTCCAGATATAAAATACAGAGAAAATCTTCAATCAATTTTATTCCCAAGTGCATTGGGTATGGATGACTAATATTTCCTCTTGTAAATGCGGGCGAAATTCTTAGAAAATGCGGGACGCGACAAAGTGCTTTAAGATTGTCTTCTGTTTGAAAATCTCGACGAACAAAAAATGGCAGCATTTCGAGCATTTGTTGATGTTTGTAGGAAATATTTGCAGCATATATACCCCCATCACGATCGCTTTTATACAATTCTCTAGCTTGAGGAGTTTTTTGGTTTTTCTGAGTCGATGGAATTTTACCAACTGAAAAATAGTGTAAAAATTCTGGAACAGTTTTATCTATAAATCCACTTAGTTCTGTAAAATCTGAAGTTGTAGAATTTTCGTCCCAACTTTTTCTATTAGTTACATACTGTGGAGTTTCATGGTTACTGCGAATGCGAACAACGCCAAGTAAGTTTTCAAAGTTTTTGTCGTCTCTTGGATATTGACAATTATGACCCGGTACGCGCTCGAAGTTGAGAATATATTTTTGTTCAAATAAATACTCATTTTTTAATTGAAACCAAGCTTCATTCTTAGTGCCATCTTTAGTACGCTCATTCCGCCAGACATCAGCTTCAATTAAAGCAATTGTGGGATTTTCAAGATGTTGGCTTAAAACGTCAGCAACAAATTTCACTAACTGTCCGCCTTTCATTTGAACTAGATCGATAATTTTGCGATCGTTTTCTATTGTATTTCTTGCTTTTCGTACCTGATGAAATAATTGACCTATAGCTATCCCTGCTTTTGAATAAGGAACCCATTTCGGTTGGTGAGGAAGCAAAACATCTACTGTGCCTCCAGCACTAAGGCGAACTGCTACTGCATATTGAAAAGGAGTTTTACCGATAAAGTTATTTTTTTGAAGGCGACAGAAAGCAATTACATCTAATTTTTGAGCAAAATTTTCTGGTATTCCTGCAACTTTATAAACCTCTGATGGTAAACCGTATAATGTTCCTGTTTGACGCAGGGTTACATCTAATATTGCGTTTAATACTCTTCCCTCGTCCGCTTTGCTATAAGTTGTATCGTCTTCTGAGTTTTCTTGGTCCTTTGGTTTATTTGCTTTGACTGTTTGCAGCATTTGAGAATTAATATTCTCCAATACACAAGCTTCTCTAACAGCTCCACGAATACTTTGTTGAGGATGTATTCCTTTTACTTTACTCGTTCCGATTTCAATTATGGCAAAAAGTTCGCAATTATGTTTACCCTTGAGTAAAGAAACGATTTTTTCTTTAAAAAACTTTTGCCAAGCTTGACGTTTCAACTGATGTTGCTTTTTAATTTCCTCATCAAAATTAGGGTTAACTGAAGGCAATCCAGACACGCGTAATTTTTCTAAGAGACTGGAGTCATGGATAAAAACATCTATAACATTGATGTGTGCTGGAAACTCATCGCCGTCTTGCAATAAAAAAGCTTGACGTAACTGCTGGCAAACTAATGTTTTAGTGTGTTCTTCGTAGTAAACTATAAATAAATATATCTCTTTGTCATTCGTGGTTTGTTTAATAGCACGTGCAATAACATTTTGCTTATCTTTTATGTATTGCTGTTTCGCTTCTCCCGTTATTTTTTTGAGTGCAGATGGAATTAAAGATTTGTGATGCAAGTCGTAATCGCTCATTGCTAAAGGCAGTTTTTTACCAGCAGGTACAGGAATATCGAATTCCATCGGTCGATCTGGAATTAATACAGGATTTAGCAATTGCAATATTTGATTAGTAATATCGGCTCTTTCTGTTAAACTAAACCCTGTTTTAATAGAATGTCCGTGTCCTCTGCCTTTTTGACCTTCTTGTTTGTATTCATAGCCTTCAGCATGGACGATATAATATTCATCTTGATTCCAATCATCAAAATCATCTAAATTACCAAACCCTCTAGGGTTGTTCAAAATCTCTTGAGGATTAACAAGCGCTCGCGCTTTAAATTCAGTTAATAAATCAGGTAATTGTTCTTGCCAATTTTTATGAGCTTGATTTTCAATAGTTAATCTAACTAAGGTTGAGTCGATCGGATATTTATCTAAACGAGCTTGATTCATGCCCATTAAGATTGAAATATCCCGACCATGATTAGCATCTACTAAAGGTTCGTGAGCGTATCTTTGACAACTAAGGTGTATGAATACCCAAGGTTTTAAATGGCCTTCTGTGTGAAATCTTCCTGCTTGAGTATGCAAATAAAAATCTAAACGATAAGCAAAATAACCTTCTTTTTCTTTAGCATTTTTCTCACCACTTTTTCTGTAATCTTCCTCAAAATAAGTTGCTTTAAAAGGTTGACTAACTAAATGTAACCCTGTTCTTGTTGAACTACCTCCTTGTACTTTACGCCATTTGAGCGTTTGTTCCATATCTCCAGAAGAAATAGTACAGGTTTGTTCGTGTAACAAAGTTACTAATAAACTTGGTATCGATTGATAACCCAAGCCATTTTGAGCATTAAGATCTTTAATTAAAGTTTTAAGTGCAATAAATTCCCACTGCCAATCTTCAGGGATTTTATCTATAGCTTCTAGAAAACGATCGCATACAGATTGAATCTCGTCTCGTTGGCCTTTCTTTTCTAAAGACTGTTTGATCCAAGTTTGCGCCCAGATATAAATCAGTTCGTGTATTTGTTCTGGTGTTGGTATACTTGATTCGGCTCCTGTACCAACAGCTAAAGCGCGATATTGAGGGATGTAATTTACAGTTTCTAAATATTCAAAGCCATGCGTTAAGGTAGAACTACAAGCTAGTATAGCATTATTTAATTGGCGGTACGGTGCATAAATTGTCTGTTTATTGCGGAAGACTTTTTCGAGATTTTGGCAAAATTCTTTTACTTCCTTAGCGAAAGGAAACATTAATACGGCGATGTTTGCATCGGATAGCGAATCGATCGCTAAATCCATACGAGCAGGTAAAGCAAAGGAAGGGTTGATTTTTGCAGGCATAATCTGTACTCCAAATTAAAGTTTTTTACTGTTGTCATGGGAAACACACATCACTCTACAAAATATTTTAGAAGTAAACGACTTCAATATTTTCTAAAGCATCAGCCAAAGGCTTATATAAAGCATTTCCAACAGAGTTATTTTCGGCTGCATACTCGCCAACTCTGAGGATAGTTGCTACCAATAAGCTGTTTTCTGCCGTATCATTATCGATAGTATCAGGATCTTCTCCTCCTCTAATAGCAGCAAGCTTTTTAGCACTGTTATCCGCCCAAGCCGCATCGACAAAATAGCCATGAAAAGGAACACCACCGCGAATCAAACGCCCTACTGCTTGAATAATCCTGCCTAATGTAGTTGCAGCTAGATCGTCGCGCGGAAAGGAAGATAAATCCTCATTATCCCGCAGGGTTTTATAATAAGAACGTTGTTCGATCGAGCGCCAGTAAGTATTTGCTGTTTTCCGCAATAATTCCGCACGATGAGCAATGCCGTCTCCCTGTTGCCAAGCAATAAAGTCTTCCTTCTCCAACCACTGATAAGTGCGTCGATTCATCTCTTGAGCAATCGCCTGCGTATCATTAGGATGGGGATAAGGGCGAGTCAGAAAGTAAACTGCACCAAAAGCAGCTTTACCGTTACCATTCAAGATATTAAACCCGCGTCCAATAGAACTGGTAGGAGCAACTAATATTTTACCTTCATTCTGTCCGAATATTTCGATATCTGCTCTTTTTAGCTCTCCTGGTTGCGGTTTACCGTCTTGTGTCGGTTCTAATTCATCATTAACTAGATGGTAGATTTGCTGGCGAATCCTGGGACAATAGCTGCGCATCTCATCAGCTACCCATTTAGCTTGTTCGTAAGAATTGACCAACACTAAAATGCGATCGCGACCGTACCACAGTTCGGGATCGTTGTCGCCTAATTCTTTGAGTTTTTGCAATTCTTCTATCAAATGATTGCTACCGCTAGCTGTAACTAAAGATTTAGCAATTTGGGTAAATTTAGCATTGGCTTGCTTTTTATTGCTCAAATTACCAGAAACCCGCATCGGTTTATTTTTATCGTCAAACTGCGGAATAAATTTAAACTCACTTTGCGCGATCGCCTTTTGCGCGCTGGCTTCGGGCATCAATACTCCTTGAGGATCGCCCACATGAAAGGTAGTTGAGTCGGGTAAATAGGATGTTCCTGAAAGTGCTAAAACATTTGGGCCTCGTCGCCCGTCAAAATCGGTTAACAAGCGGTGATAGTTAAGCACGTAATCTCGCCCAATATTGGTATAAGCAAATAAGCTCAGAGTATTGCTATTTTTGCGAGAATAGTAAGTACCAAATTGTCTGCCTGTTGCTGGCAATGGCAGAATATTCATCATGGCGCTTGGCATTCGTCGGTGGGGAGAGGTTTCGCGAATATTATGAGGTCTATTTTGCCATTCGTAAAATACTATCTTGGTATGGCGATCTAACAAAGTAATAGTGAGAGCAAACTGCAAACGAATCGCCAAAGTCTCAATAGTATCTAGATCCTCCTCTTCTGTCAGATGTGGATACAAATCTTCTGCATTTTGCTGATTTCTGAGACTAGCTAACTCGGTTCGCAATCCATTTAAGTTGCTTTGTGTGGCCGGCAAAAAAGTAGACATCCAGTTGCGACAATCATCATAAATATCTTCGTCTGTCGCGCTTTCTCCCGTACTATTAATCAGCCGTACAATTTCTAATAACCTTGTTGTAGCGGTATTTGACTTATTGCGGGTCAGTACAGGATCGTCTTTGAGAAAATCCTCAAAATAATCCATTATAGATTGTATTTCTCGCTCGTCAGTTCTTAATTGCTGTTCCGATCGCGGATAAGAATTAACCTCTTCTAACCCTCCCAAACGACGCGCCAGTTTGTAAAAAAGAACGTGAGGCGTAAAATAACCCTGTTGTACCCAGTTTTGCAGGATTTCTTGCCCTAATTCATCACTTAAAAACGTTAGCGTAGCGATAATTGCTTTTTGGGCATCTCTTTGTACCCCACTCCATCTCGATTTCAAAGGCGAGCGCACTAAATCGATTCTCTCTGATTGTTCAGTTTTAACGTTAATATTATCAAAAACACCGTTTTTACTCCGATCGGTCAGAGTTACTTGTTCTGCATAAACTTTATCAAACCACTCAATAATGGTATCTGCCTCATCAAACACTACAATATCCGACTGTTCGTAAACTAATTCACCGATTTTAATCGGACGTAATTCGTAGTGATAGGGCATTGCTGCTTGTGCCATTGCGCCAGGGGTAGTAATCCAAACTCGCGCTTTTGGCATATCCCGATATACTTGTTGTGACGGACAGCGATCGAATAAAGGACAAAAATAAGCTTTACCAGTGGCTATTTTTGTCCGATCCTTGGGTGCTTTTCTGAGACTGTGACAGGGTTCTGTTCCCGGTTTGAGGGGTTTGCCGTTTAAAATATTATTGCGATCGCTTTGAGAAATTCTTGCCTGTAAAGGACAGACAACACTTAACCAACGTTCGCCCCAGTGCGGCTGTCCTCTTTCAAGATGTGCTAGATAATCGTCAGAGTCAGAAAAGCCTTGTAAATGTTTATCTCGCTGACTTCTTCCTAAAATTGGTACGGCGACAGGATCGTCTGCTTCTGGAGCGTCACAAAACCACCAATTAATTTGATTCGCTATTTTAATAGCTGATTGAGTATCGCCTACAACTATAGTAATTCGGCGTTTTGGATGGTTCCTAATTACATCACTAGCTAACAGCAAAGATAAGGTAGATTTTCCTGCTGCTACCATCCCCGGAAGGTGAGTAAAACCGTCTATGTTTAAAGTCTGTGCGGGTTGTTGTTCGACTGTGTTTCCCGGTACAACTTTGTGATAGTTGAGCTTATTAAAACGTTTTAACCAATAACCTTTAGCCGTATTTAGCCAAGAATATTGCTGTGCTAGAACTTCTTCTCTATTATCTAAAAAAACGGCTTCTGATTCTAAGTCAGCAAGATTAACAGTAACAGGCGATCGCTCTTGTACTCCATCAAACCAGGGTAAAGGATAAGATGTTGTAATTTGTGCTTGAGTAAACTTAACCTGCAACTTTACTGTTTCTTCTTTTGTCTCGGATTCAAATTGATAGTAGGTGTCATCTTCTACTTGTCCGCGTTCTCTTCTGCGATAGCTTAATGTAGCAGTCAGACATTTTTCGTAAATACATTGATTGGCTTGTTGTTGCAAATTTTTAGCGCCGTAGATAATTTGATTATCTAAATTTTGAATATCGAAGTCATAATTGCGCCAATTTGCATGAATCCTTCTCCGATAATCTCGCAAAGCATTCAGCCAGTTAAAACGAGCTGAAAAAGGGACAATTTGTCTGGCATTTGCGATCGCCCTTCTATCTTCTGCACTTAAATTCTGTAACTTAGGATGTTTGATAAACATCCCGCTTAAAATTGCCCAGACTGCGGTAACGGGTTCGTCATCTAAGCCCAACTTTTCCATTAAGGCAAAACCAAGTTCGACTTGTAAGAGTAATTTTGGTTCTTGGACGCCCTGTTCTTCTAAAGCAGCGATGCGATTTGTAAAATCAGCAGGCGGTTCAAATAAAGTGTTGCTAGACATTTAAACTGTTCCTCCTTTTTGTAATTCGGCAATTTTGTCATTGACTCGGATTTTAAAACTTTTCTCACTAACTAGATGAGTCGCATTTGTTAGCTGTTTCGATTCTTTTCGGAGAATTTCTAAATAATCTGGATAGTTTGCCATGCAGCGATCGCTAATTACATAAAAACTTTCGTTATAACGCAAACTTCCCTCGCCATACAAAGGCTCGATCTTTTTCGCAAGTTTGTAAGGATCGCGCACATCTTTAATATCTATCGCCCATACTGCACCATCGCTGAAACGCAATTGTAAATCGTAACGATCCAAACCGGGATATAATTTGACTTGGGGCAAACAGTTTGAATGTTTTTCTTTTAATTCTGCTAAAGCCGAATACAAATTAAGTTCGGGAATCCCAGGAAAACAAACTCGTTGATGAATGCCATCTTTAATCCGAAGTAAACCTGTTTCCCACTCAACCTGATGGACGAAAGACTGGTCTTTATGATGATTTCCGCACAAACGAGGTTTTATGCCTTTCAATTTTCCGTGTTTTTCAGTTAACACGCCACAGCGATCGCAATACCAATAGGTTTGATTATCCTGACATTCTTCGTATAACTCTCCAATTTCTTCGAGAGAAATATGCTTGGTACGCATCAAAGTCTTACGAATCTGACTGGGAGTAGTGTATGGATTTTTAATCAGAAAACTACGCACTGATAAATATTCCTGCTGCGCTATCTCCGGAGCGATCTCGTTAGAAATATTTCGCAGTTTTTTTAAGATTTTTGTGATTTTTGAATTATCGATCGCTAGTTGTTTAACACTGGCGCTGGCGTATTCAGGGAGTCCTCCTTTCTCCAATAATACTTCAGCCAGATAATCATTAGCCTCTTCGCTGAGACTCCCTTCATCCATCAAACCAAAATCGCCATCGAATTCTTCGGGAATAAAATGACTCGGACACCAATCTTTTACTGGTTCTTCCAATAACTTCCAAAAACCATTCATTGTTTTTGGAAAAGGTCTGCTTTTCTCCATTTCCAGGGCTAAAGCATTCATTGCGTGGCGCAGCAAATCTGGATAAGGATACTTTTTGTCTCGATCTAGATATTCTTTTGACCCAATTACTAGATAGTCAAAGACTTCTGTTTTCTTGCTAGTAACCATCAAACCGATCCTTTGTAAAGTGAACAAAATTGATAAGGTGGGATGTGCCTCCTCTTACTCTTGACATCGCTAAAAAATAAATTGCGCGTACACATTACCTTGGTGGTGCAGCCAGCTATTTTATGGCTGGATAAAATCCTCTAGCCATTTTTTGCCAACGCAAATACGGCATTTGAGGGTGCAAGATGTTGGGCTAACCCGATTTTTTATCACGGCTTTTTAATTTCTGCACCGCTAAGTACACATTACTTAACAGCCCTTGCTTCTTACAAGCGATACAATCGTTTCACCAAGCATACACGACTCTCACCTGCCGTGTCAAGGGAGAAACGAAAATATTTTTTGTGAAACAGCGATGGGAAATTATTTAGACGTAGAGAAATTGGCTAGCCTAGTCCGCAACAAGCGTCTCAATCGCGGATTGCGGGAAGTAGCCAAGGAAATAGGCAACGTTAGCCCTTCTACGATCTCGCGAGTCGAAAACGGCAAGACTCCAGACATGGAAACTTTTTTAGCTTTATGCGATTGGTTGGGAGTACCGCCAGCAGAACTAATTAAAAATACTGAAGAAGAAGAAGCTGTAAATACTCCTGAAGCTATTAGTATTCAACTACGGGCTGATAAAAATCTCGATCCTGCGATCGCGACTGCTTTAGCATCTTTAGTTAAAGCGGCATATAAAGACTTATCTCAAAATCCAAATGAGGGGGAATAATTTATAGTGGGATTGATAACTAGCTTGTCAACAAAAAACAGGCAGAGATTGGAATCCATCGCAACAGACCAACGCCATCATTTAGGTTTTAAAGCCTACCAACCATTATCATCCAAAGTCTTAGTAAAATATTTTAAAGCCCAAACTTTCACTGCTGAAACAGTACCTAATACCGAAGCAGAACAAGTAAAAATCTTATGCGATAGTGACAATTGGTCAGCAGGAATTATCCGTAAAAATCCACTTTGCATCGTCCATAATTCTCGTCATGCACCTACCAGACAAGAATCTAACTTGATGCACGAATTCGCCCATGTCATTCTTAAACATAAGATGGTCGGTTGCGATCCTCAAACAGGACTCCCCCAACGCCGACAACAAGACGAAGACGAAGCAGTATATTTAGGAGGCTGTTTGCAAATTCCCAGACGTGGCTTATTGTGGGCTGTTCAGAAAAAGATGACCGTTGCTCAAATTGCCTTACATTTTAATGCTAGTGAGGAGATGGTGAATTTTCGTATTAATGTTAGCGGTATCGATATAGTTTAATTAACTTTTACAATGGGCGATCGGGTTAAAATTCAAGGGTAACGCTAAAATAGGCTTATGCAAATAAAATGGCTGAGGAATGGTTGTCGAGTTTTTGAATATAATAGACTCTACACCAACTACCACGATTCGGCTTTCGCCGACACTAAGCGATGTCTACCGAAACATTAGTTAACTGGCTCGAATCGACCACCGAATTAGGCATATTATCCCGCGAGATTTTACAGGCGATCGCGCGTGAAATGGAAATGGCAACTTTTCCCGCCGGATTTCGAGTGGTAATTGAAGATACGCCTGTCACTAATCTCTATATTTTAGAACGGGGACAAGCCGATCGCTACCGCAGCAAACAACCGGGATTAATGTGGGCGAGTAGTTTGTTGCCGGGGGCGATCGTGAATTTATCTGCCCTCCAGCGATCGCAACCTGCCGATAGTCGAATTATAACTCGGACAGAATGTCAATTTTGGGTAATTAGTGCCGATCGCTGGCGCAATTTGCTAAAAAGATATCCACGCATTACCGAAGCCTACGCTCAACGCTTGGCAGCGAAATTAGAGCAGTTAGAAGCAGAAATTGCCTACGAACGCGAGCGTCAAAATGCCCTCCGCAGCTATCTAGTACCCAGGGCAAAACGAGGAGTCATTGGCAATAGTCGTTATGCAGTGAAATTGCGCCAACAAATTCGCATGGCATCGAGTGACAGCCGATCGGTATTAATCTCTGGCGAACCTGGTTTAGAAAAAGATAATTTAGCTGCTTTAATTCATTTCGGTTCCCAGCGTCGCAACGAGCCAATTATTCAGATTAAAACTGCTTTACTTCAGAGCAATGGAGCGGAATTATTCGGGCGGTTGGGCGGCAAACCGGGGCTGTTGGAATGGTTGGGAGAAGGGACGTTAATTTTAAATGACGTGCAAGAATTACCCGCTCAATTATGCCCCCAAATTCAGCAATTATTAACCGAGGGAACCTATACGCCCGTTGTCAAGGAAGGACAAATACCGCGACCACCGCGTTCTAGTAAGGCCCGGATAATTTTAATCTCAGAAATTGTGCAGCCCAAGCTAGATAAGCTGACACAACACAAGATTAAAGTCCCATCCTTGCGGGTGCGAAAAGCAGATTTAGAGGCACAAGTCAACTATTATCTCAATATCATTGCTCGCCAAAAGAAATTAGTCAAGCCCCAAGTTACACCGGAAGCAATTCGCCGCTTACAAGCCTACGATTTTCCAGGGAACTTGCAGGAATTGCAGGGAATGGTCGATCGCGCCTTAGTTCAAGCACAGGGGAGTCAGGTATTAACGGAAGAAGTGTTTTGGGCACAGGCAGCGAAGAAACAAAAGTTTCGCCTGAATTTATTAAATATTTATCCAAAGTTTCGGCAATTTTTACGGAGCGATTGGTATCCCGATCGCGTGAATTATTGGTTTACCACCTGGGTGTTTGCATTGGTGGTAATTATCCTGTTTGTTGCTCCCCAAGATCGACAACATAATTTTGCCCTAAATATCTTTTGGGCGTGGTGGTGGCCGTTAATTTTATTATTATTCCCCATCATCGGGCGATTGTGGTGTGCTTTTTGCCCTTTTATGATTTATGGGGAAATCGTCCAAAAACTATCGCTAAAAATTTTCCCTCGAACTCTCAATAAATGGCCGCGCCAACGAGCCGAAAAATGGGGTGGCTGGGTTCTATTTGGACTATTTACTCTGATATTTCTGTGGGAAGAGTTGTGGAATTTAGAAAATACCGCCTATTTATCCAGTTGTTTGTTGTTGCTTATCACCGCCGGAGCGGTAATTTTTTCCCTAATCTTCGAGAGGCGATTTTGGTGTCGTTATTTATGCCCGATCGGGGGAATGAATGGATTATTTGCTAAACTCTCAATTATAGAACTTCGCGCCCAACAAGGAACCTGCGGGGCGGAATGCAGCACCTACCAATGTTACAAAGGCGGCCCCGGCTTGGGGGAAGGATTAACTACTAATGGCTGTCCGATTTATTCCCATCCCGCCCAATTAACCGATAATAAAGATTGCGTCTTGTGCATGACTTGCTTGAAAGCTTGTCCGCATCGATCGGTAGAATTAAATTTGCGCCCTCCCGGCATCGAATTATGGACTACCCACGTTCCTCACAGTTATGAAGTTGCCCTGTTATTTCTATTATTAGGCGGTATTTATCTGCATCGCTTGCCGGAGATAAATAGTTGGTTGGGGCTGGGCATCAATTTAGAGCAATTTTTACCTCATTTAGGACTGTCGATCGCAGTGTTAATTATCCCGCCGCTGATTCCCCTAATTGCCTACGCCGTCATGCAGGCAATTTATCGATTGGGACAAGCAGAAACCATGCCATTTACAACCTACAAACCCCTCTCATTTGTATCTCTCGCCTACGGTTATTTACCCTTAGTCTGGGGCGGTAGTTTGGCTCACTATTGGCGATTGGGATTGCAGGAAGGCGGCCGATTGATTCCCGTAACTTTTGCCACTTTCGGACAAATGAGAGACGATTTACCGAGTTTTATTGGCGATCCAGCGGTGATTAGTTTCTTGCAAGGTTTAACTTTGATTGTATCATTATTAGTTACAATATTTGTGACTCAAAAAATTGCCAAGCGCTCAATTAAATCTTTGATTCCGCAACATTTAGCGAGTTTGTGCCTGATGCTGAGTTTGTGGTATGCGATCGTAGGAACCTGAGAGGGAGTATGCGCGATATATTACTTTGAGTTTTAATTTTTTACTTGCTCTGACCAATTTAAGAGCAGGCTTCTTGCTGACAGGTACAGCAAAACACCATTAAAAAGGTGCCAGAAGAAATGAGTCCCTGGTGAAAACAAAGGGCAAATTGCCCGATCGCCAAATTCAGCCTAGACAAGTTAAACTGTAAACATTCTCCGCTAGCCACATCCTAAACTATGACCGCACATCAGGAATCCATCATCGACCAGTTCACTCGTCAGGCAATTCCCTTCTCTAAATTGTACGCTCACACCAATCAAGAGTCTCTGTACCTGCTGAGAGAAATGGCGAGTGTATCTGACAAAGACACAGTTTTAGATGTTGCTTGCGGTTCAGGTATTGTTAGTTGTGCTTTTGCGGAAGTTGCCAGTCACGTTACTGGCATTGATATCACACCAGCGATGCTCGAACAAGCCCAGATTCTGGCGCAACAGAAAAACTTGATTAATCTGTCCTGGCAACAAGGAGATATTGAAACACTACCATTTCCCGATGCTACTTTTTCTATTGTTCTGAGTCGTTACGCTTTCCATCATTTTTTGCAGCCAGATGTTGTTCTATCAGAGATGGTTCGCGTATGTCGTCCAGGTGGTCGAATCCTGATTGCTGATGTTGCTTTGCCACCGGATAAAGTGAATGCTTATGACCGGATTGAGAAGTTGCGCGATCCCTCTCATACTCGCGCCTTGACTCTGGAAGAGTTTCCAAAATTAGTCGCAGATGCCAATCTTCAAAATGTTAAATTGGCTTTTTACAAGGTAGAACTTGGACTAGAACAACAGTTAGCTGCTTCTTTTCCCAACCCCGGCGATGACCAGAAAATCAGAGAAATTTTTAGAGAGGATATTGGTGTTGATAGTCTCGGAATTGGCGCGCATTTTCGAGGCGAGGAAATTCATTATGCGGTTCCCATCGCTGTCATCGTTGGCGATAAAATAGCCTAAGTTTTATCAATTCAAAACAAGTGTAACAGAGTCCCACTAATAACAAACAAATAATTAATTGGGAATAACTAATAAATATGAGCGAATTATCAACCCGACCAGCCCTAATCACTAAAGTTATCCCCGACAGCATCTGCGCCGAAATGGGATTTGAACCCGGAGACTCAATCGTCGCCGTCAACGGTCAAAAACCCCGCGACTTGATCGACTATCAATTCCTGTGCGCCGATGAATTTCTCGAACTAGAAGTATTAGATGCCAAAGGCAAAACTCACAAGTTAGAAATCGAAAAAGAGTACGACGAAGACTTGGGAGTGGAATTTGAAACTGCTCTCTTCGATGGACTAATTCAGTGCAACAATCGCTGCCCTTTTTGCTTTATTGACCAGCAGCCTCCGGGAAAGCGCGAAACTTTGTATCTCAAAGATGATGACTACCGCCTCAGCTTTCTTTATGGTAGCTATCTCACTCTCACAAATCTGACTCAAAAAGAGTGGGACAGAATCGAACAAATGCGGCTTTCTCCTCTCTATGTTTCCGTACACGCTACCGAATCAGAAGTGCGAATTAGGCTGTTAAAAAATCTCCGGGCTGGGAAGATTCTCGAACAAATCAAATGGTTTCAAGAACGCCGCTTGCAAATTCACGCTCAAGTAGTTGTTTGTCCTGGGATTAATGATGGCGAACATTTAGAACGCACTTTGTTAGATTTGGCAAAGTTTCATAGTGGAAATATGCCCGCTGTAGCATCGGTGGCTGTAGTGCCGGTGGGTTTAACTCGTTTTCGCCCTCCCGAAGATGAACTGATCGCAGTAACTGCGGAAAAAGCGCGAGAAGTAATCGAGCAAGTGCAGAAAATTCAAGTGCTTTTGAGTAAAGGAAAAGGCGGGCAAAAAGCTAAAAAGCAGAATTCAAAATCGCGGTGTATTTGGCTGGCGGACGAGTGGTTTTTAATAGCGGGTTTAGATTTGCCGTCGGCTGCTGATTACGAAGATTATCCCCAAATTGGTAACGGTGTGGGTTCGATCCGCCAGTTTATCCAGCAGTTTGAAACGGCTTTTGAGAAGCTGCAACCGATGCAAGTCGAGCCCGATCGCAAGTTAGTTTGGGTGGTGGGGAATGCTGTAGAAAAAGCTTTTGAGCCGATCGTACAACAACTAAACCAAATTCCCGGCTTGTCCGTCAACATGGCAGCACTGTGCAGCCACTACTGGGGACAAACTATCACTGTCACAGGTTTGCTCACGGGGCAAGATTTACTCGAAGCTTTGCAGGGGCGAGACTTGGGAGATGGCATCCTGCTGCCGTCGGTGATGCTAAAACAGGGGGAACCGCGTTTTCTCGACGACATGACCCTCGAACAGCTCGCCAGCTCGCTGAAAACCCGGATTTTGCCGGTGAGCGGAGTAGAGGAACTAATCTCGGCGGCGATCGGTCTGGCAACTGCTGAGGTTGAATTGTAAATTTTGAATCGAACATTCAAAAGTTAAGATGAGTAGGGTAATTCTGACTTGTAACTGGCGAGTTTAGGCTACAAACTAGAAACTTGAAGCCAACTCTTGCTCTAAAATTGTCTCTAGGATTGCAGACTAATTAAAAAATTATGCGTGTTTTTCGTCAAATCATCGGAGTCGGAGTGGGCGCTGCAATTACTTTGGGCAACGCCGCACAGAGTGCTTCAGCACAGCCTCCGGCTCAGTCTCAGGACAGCTTGGCCCCTAGCAATCAGCTCGTCGAATTAGGGCCGAATGTTCGATCGACCTCGAACACAGCGGCAGAATCAGCATCACAGGCCGAACAGTCGATCGCCCTTAACCCTCAAACCAGTCCCGAGCAAGCATCAAAGCCTCAACAGGCTGCTCCGGCTTCCCCATCAACTCTGTCTCAGGCCGGTTCGACGCCTCTAAGAGGGTTGGAACCGACACAGACTCAGCAGCCTTCCCCGAACCCTCCCAACAATGTTCCTGTGCCCAGTTCCCCGGTACCAATTCTCCGGGGCACTCCGAACGAAAGTTTCCCCCCTCTCCCTCCGAGGGGCATTTTAGACACCAAGCCTCCGGCTTCCCTGGAACCCAACCCGAATCCCCTGCAGTTTCCGACAAACCCGGAGGATGTCAGGATCGAGCAAACAGAGTCAATTACCTTGCAGCAGGCGATCGACCTCGCCCGCCGCAACAGCCAAGTTTTGCAAATCGCCGGACAGCAAGTGGAACAAAGCAGAGCAGCTTTGCGCGAACAGCAAGCTGCTCTTTATCCAGACCTGAATTTTCAAATGGACGCCAGCCGTTCTGTGAGTGCCGGCGGAGAACTCCAAGTCCGGGCTCAGCAGCGTCGCCTCAACTCTGTGGCAAACCAAACCGGGCAGCCCGCCCCCCAAGCCCCCCCAAATTTAGGCAGCAACAGTCTCAACAGCGCTTTGCAGTTGAGCTATGATGTCGATTTGTTCGGAAGGCGGCGGGCTAACATCCGCGCGGCAGAGGAACAGTTGCGCCTTCGGGAACTGGATGTGGAACGCCAAGCCGAGCAACTCCGCTTCGATACTGCTGAGGCTTACTACACTTTGCAAAACGCGGACGGACAAGTTGCCATCCGCCAAGCTTCGGTCAGAAATGCCGAGCAAAGTTTGCGGGATGCCGAAGCTTTGGAACGGGCAGGGGTGGGAACCAGATTTGCTGTGTTGCAGGCTCAGGCAAATTTGGCTAACGAAGTGCAACAACTGTCAGTTGCCCGTCGCGATCAGCGAGTTGCCCAGCGGCGTCTGGCTGAGATTTTGAATGTCAGCCAGTCGGCGAACTTGACAGCGGCTGATCCGGTAGAGCAAGCGGGCTCTTGGAGGCTGTCTTTGGAAGAGAGTATCGTGCAGGCTTTTAGGAATCGCCCCGAGTTGGAACAGCAGTTGGTGCAGAGGGATATCAGCAAGCAGCAGAGGCGATCGATTCAGGCGGGGCGTTTGCCTCAACTTAGTGTTGGAGGTAGTTACAACGTGCAGGGACAAGACCCTGACGACCCCGCTCCGTTTATTCCTCGTGGGTGGGCCGATGGTTATTCGATCCGGGCGAGTCTGACTTGGAGTATCTTCGACGGGGGCGCGGCGAACGCCAGGGTAAAACAGCGGGAGGCTGATATTACGATCGCCGAAAGTCGATTCGACCAACTCCGCAATCAGGTGCGCCGGGAAGTAGAACAAGCTTATTTTGGCTTAGAGTCGAGTTTTGAGAATATCGAAACTTCGGAGGCGGGGGTTTTGCAGTCGAGGGAAGCTCTGCGTCTGGCGAGACTGCGGTTTCAAGCTGGTGTGGGTACTCAGACGGATGTGATTCAGGCGGAAACTGATTTGACTAGGGCTGAGAGAAACCGATTGTCGGCAATTGTCACGTACAACCTGGGGCTTTCGTCTCTTCAGCGGGCTGTGAGCAATCTTCCGACTAATAACCTCTCGGATGCTCCTTGACATTGAGTTGGGGCGAGCTTTAATTACCAGAAAAATTGGACATCCTGTATTAAACGTCTGACACATTCGTTAATATTTTGTAATAGAGTTCCATGTCAACTGCGTTAGGGAATCGGCAATGGCCAATATCAAGTTTGTGAAGGAAAATCAGGAAGTCATCGCAGCAGACGGAGCCAATTTGAGACTCAAAGCTCTAGAAAACCGCATCGATTTGTACACGTTTTCGGGAAAGCTCATGAATTGCGGGGGCATTGGTCAATGTGGCACCTGCATTGTGGAAATTGTCGAGGGCAGTGAAAATCTGTCGCCCCGCACTGACTTTGAGAACCGCAAGCTCAAGAAAAAGCCCGAAAACTATCGGTTGGCTTGTCAAGCTATGGTCAATGGCCAGGTGAGCGTGAAGACTAAACCGTAACTTTCAGAAGGCAGAAGGCTAGAGATGCTCTAATGCAGAAAGAAAGAAAAATGAAGAATGCAATAATTGTGTTTTTTTCCTATTTCACTGTATAATCACGCCTTTTGCCGACCTAGGAAAAGAAACTTGGTTTCTAGGACAAATAAGAGATTGGGCCGCGAGGCATCCAGGCAGAAAGCGGGTTTAGATGCTTGTCCGTCAGCTCTTCTTCTGTCTTCGAGTTTGCCTTTTGCCTTTGAGTGATATCCTAGTTGTGTGTGTTTTTCTATTTTCCGATAGAGGCGAGCGTCTTCATGGAAGTTAACGATTTAGGGTTTGTGGCAACCATTCTGTTTGTATTGGTTCCCAGTGTTTTTCTAATCATTCTGTACATTCAAACAGCTAGCCGTCAAGGTAGAAAAGATTAGCAACTGCTGCTATTTCTGTCAGGCGCAAGCTGCTTGCAAAAAAAAAGCGCCAACAGCTTTTTGCTGAGGCGCTTTTTTTATTAACTGTTGAGTGTTAGCTGCTAACTCTTAACGTTGATACTCTCAGGGCTGAAGCCACTGAGATTCTGCTGACAGAGGAAGCTTTAAGTCTTACTCTCGCTACGACCGTCAAACGCCGTCTACATAGTCACCCACATTAAATTTAGGTTTCTAGCTACTTTTATTTTTTTAGAGCTTTCCGAGTCCATCGCTAAGCCAAAATGCGGTACGCTCAACAACCTGCTATTACTTGCCCTTTACTGTCATACTGTCATCAAATTTGCACTTGACCGTTGTTTCCAGGGGCGGGAATTTCTCCGTACTAGGATGTCTCAACACGTAGATGGTTGTTCTTACTCACTTGTCGATCAGAATACAATATTTCAATAGAAATAGCAACAAAGAAAGACACGGGGACTGAAGTCCCCCGTGCCGCTTCCCTCTCAGGGCTGAAGCCACTGAGTTTCCCGCATCCCGTATTAATTTTTATGAGATTCTAGCCGACTGTGCGGGCTAGCAAGACGGGACAGTTGGCGTAAACTCGCACGTAGTCTGATAGCGAATTTCCTAGGAGTCGATCGATATCCACAAAGTTTTTGGCAACATTGGGTCGCCGATCCGGGGAACCGATTACCAACAAGTCGGCATTCAAGTCGTCTGCAATCCGACAAATTTCTTCCCCTGGCTTGCCTGTAGCACTCACGCAGCGGTAGCTAACTCCCATTTGTTTCGCTAGTGCTACTGCCGGAGCTAATACGGGGTCTTTTTCAGCACTTGCTGTTAAATCTTCGCTGGCTTTTCCCGTCAAATCTTTGGTGACGTGTACTAAAATTATCTCTCCCCCGCTGACTTCTTTAACCAAAGATAGCGCAAGCTCTAATGACTGTTTGGCAGCTTCTGATTTGTCTACTGCCACCATGACGCGCTTGATTTTTTTGACGTAGATGTCGTCTTTTACTAACAACATCGGTCGGGATGTTAGCTGGAAAACGTACTGGCTGACAGAGTTTTCCAAAATCGATTGCAGCCGTCCGAGTCCCCGAGAACCCATAATTACTAAGTCGGATTGTTCTTCTTCTGCGACTTGGCAAACTGTGGTTTTCGGGTCTCCCTGTTTGAGCCGGGGGTTGACTTTGCTGGGATCTATTTTCAAAGACTGGACTGCTTGTGCTAAGATCTTTCCTCCTTCTTCCAACTTCTCGGCCATGCCATCAGAGGTTACTTGCGGCGGCACGACGTGCAAGACGGTGACAGAGGTTTGTTGCAAGGAAGGGATGTCCATCAACATATTAAACATCTCTTCGCACAAGCCGCGACCGGCGACGGCTACTAAAATTTTTTCTATCATGGTTTTGGCGGTAAAAACAGTTGAGTTTTCTTGTGCGACGTTAAACTAGGGCGTTGGTACTCTAGTTTCTTACAGTCAAGCATAAGCCTGAAGTTTGTCTTATGATTTGTAGAAATGTAGCGTTTTGGAACGATTTGTAAAGTGTTAGAGAACGATCGAACTCAACCAGAACTCGCACCGGCTGGTGCTATTCAAAATCGGCGGGGGATGGACTCTGAGGGCTGGTTTGAATATTTGGTGCGAGTGTACCCTCACCATACTGACTACAGCGGTGTGGTTTGGCACGGGACTTATATTGCTTGGATGGAGGAGGCTAGGGTAGAAAGTTTGCGCTCTCTTGGCATCGAGTATGCAGACTGGGTGGCGCAGGGTTTGGAATTGCCCGTGGTGGAACTTTCGCTGCGCTACCACCGGGCTGTACAAATGGGTCAATCTGTGGCAGTCAGAACGCGGATCGCTGCTACCGAGGGTGTGCGGCTGCTTTGGGATTACGAAATTCGATCGGCTGATACTCAGGAGTTATATGTGACAGCACAGGTAACTTTGGTTGGTGTCGATCGTGACAAGAACAAGATTATCCGGCAATTGCCACCGGCGATAAAGGAGGCTTTGACGAGGCTTTCTGTTAAACCTTCAGCCTAAGCTGCTGTTAACTATAAAAAATAGTTGGTGCAGCCATAGTAAGTAGAGTGCGTGACTTTTGAGTCACTCCATTCGTCGCCCAAATTTTCTTTTGTCACGCACCCTAGACAACTGCCTTTTGCCTTCATTGGAACTTTTAATAATGTCAAAAAAACTGGGATTGCCAGAGCCAAATATTGAACTTCAGCGCAATATTTTGGAAAAAACCGAGTTAAACTCTGCCTTAACAACTGAAGACAAAACTATTGTTTCGGGAAAGCAAGACGGTTTAAATAACGGTGAATTAGCTGACAGTCAAGGCAAATTTTGGGCGATCGTATCGCTGTCTGCGGCGCTGCTAGCGGTGTCGCTGGCGGCGATTTTTATTAAGTTTAGCGAACGGGAAATCAGCCCGAATGCTACTGTTTTTAACCGTTTGTGGATAGCAACTGTAGTATTTGGAGTGTGGAATGGTGCTGATGCTGCGCGCCGCCGAATGTCTGGGGCCCAAGTAGAAGAGCGATCGAGCTACACTCTGCAAGATGTGATGCTGTTAACAGCCGTAGGCGTGGTTTCTTCTGCTTCTTTGGGTTTCTGGGCCTGGTCACTAACTCAGACTAATGTCGCTAATTCTACTGTACTGCGAAACTTAACTCCTTTATTTACTACTTTGGGGGGATGGCTGCTATTGGGGCGGCGCTTTGATAACAGGTTTTTGGTGGGACTGGCGGTGGCTTTGTGTGGTGCAATTGCGATCGGAATCGACGATTTGCAAACGGCGGGAGACACTCTTGTCGGCGACGTTGCTGCTCTTTTATCGGCGATGTTTTATGCAGGAAATCTGCTGATTGCAGAACATTTGCGAACGAAGTTTCCGGCGACAACTATATTGATGTGGCGCTGTTTTATTGGTAGTATATTGGTTTGGCCACTGGTTCTGCTGGCGGGCGATCGAGTTTTTCCTTATTCTTGGCAGGGATGGCTGGCTGTAATTGGTTTGGCGGTGATTTGTCAAGCTTTCGGCCAGGGACTGCTCATCCACAGTCTCGGTCGTTTGTCGTCGGGATTTGTCGCTCTTTTCCTGCTGCTAGAACCCGTGATTACTGCGATTATTGCTGGGGTGCTGTTTGCGGAAAGTTTGAGCTTGTTTAATTGGTTTGCTTTCTCGGTAGTTTTAGCGGGAATATATTTGGCAAAATCTAGCCGTTCGGCCGATAAAAAATAAAACACACAGGAAAAAATACTTAAATGATTCCAACCTCAATTAGCCTGAATCGCTGGCATTATGACTTTAGTTTGCTACCTCAATATTTGGAGGTGCTGTTTGCTAAATTGCGAATTGCTGTGGTGTTCGGCGGCAACTGCGATCGCCCTGGTTCTGTGATTTACAAAACTCACAATCCCCGCGCTTGGAAGAGTTACGAAGTGGTCGCCCGCGAGATTGCTAAAGCATTAGCAAAAATTGGCTTTCAGCAAGTCTTTGTCATGCCTGACGACATGAACTTGGCGGAACAACTAAAACAAAAAAATATCCATTTAGTGTGGCTGAATACTGGGGGAGTCCAGGGCTACAATCCTGTTTGTCACACTCCCGCATTGTTGGAAATGTTGGGAATGCCTTATGTCGGTCATAATCCTTTAAATAGTTCAACTTTAGATAACAAACACGCTTTTAAACGAGAACTGCAATCAGTCGGAATTAAAACCGCTCCCTTTATGACTTGGCATCCTTCTCAAGGGATTTTGGAGCCTAATTTGCATCAACGTTTTGCCATTGCATTCGGGGAGTATCAAGGGCCGTTTGTTGTCAAACCAGTATGCGGTCGCGCTTCGCTGCACGTTCATTTTGTAGACAAGGTTGAGGGTTTGTCTCAGGCGGTTTCGGAAGTTCACCGAGACACTCACAATACTGCTTTAATTGAAAAATATTTGCCGGGACGAGAATTTTGTGTAGCGGTCTGTGGCTATGTTACTTATGCTAAAGGCAGATTTGATAAACATACAAAACCCTTTGCTTTTTCGACTGTGGAGCGCGTGCTGGAGCCTGACGAACGTATCTTTACTTCTATGGATCAAAAGGCGATTACGGCAGATAGAGGACGGTTGATGGGCGCTGAGGAACCAGAACTCAAACAAAAGTTAATTGAGTTAGCTCGAAAAATTTATTGGGAGTTTAGTTTGAACAGTTTGGTGAGGATTGATGTCCGAAGTGATGCTGATGGCTCTCTTTATGTTTTGGAAGCAAATCCCAAACCGGATTTGAAACATCCAGGGGAAAATGTGACGAGTTTGGTAGCTTTAGGTTTGGCGGAATACGGGATGAGTTATAACGATTTAATTTTTAGTTTATTGGCGGATAGGTTGGATTATTTGTTGACTCAGCATATCGAAATTATTCCTCATATTGTGGATTTGCTTCATTAATCGGACTTGCAGGGTGCGCTGCACCTTACCTCTAAACAAAAGGGATTTGTAAAGAAATATAAATTGTTGAGCCAAGTGAACACAGGCTGACAAGTTGTGATAGCTTTGAGTAATATCAATTCCGGTTGCACTTCTCATGATTGTTGACTGTTGGCTGTTGACTGTTGGCTGTTGACTGTTGGCTGTTGACTGTTGGCTCGGAGTCAGAAGACTGAATGGTTGAGTGTTAACTGTTGACTCGATTTTATTATTCCGATGCAACCGGAAACGATATAAGATAGCGATTTGTGGATGTCCATTTTTTGGTCAGCATCAAAACAAGTCAATTTATTTTAATTAGATAAAACAAATGGAAGCATTACTTTTATTAATAGGCTTTGGAGGCGGGGCATTAGTCTGCTACCTAATTTTGAATAAGCGAAATTCACGCAATTTGGTGCGGATGCAGGGTTCGCAGGAGGCTATATCGAATTTGGCTGCTCAGTTGGATGCCCGAACTTCGGAATTGCGACAAAAAGTACAGAATGAAAATCAGCTAAATTCTGAATTGTCGCAGTTGCAGAGTCGGTTGGAAACTGTGACTCGCGAGCAAGAATTGTTAAACAATCAAGTGTCGGAAATGGAAGAATTTTTGGCAGGAATTGCCCAGGATCGATCGCAAATTGATGCTTTGATTGCGGATTTGCAGTTTCAACTAGAAAATGCTCAACAAGCTGAGTCGCAGTTAGCAGAAGTGGCCGAACTTAAAGATCAGTTAGAAGTTGCGGATCGGGAGCGATCGCAACTTAACGCTCAATTGCTGGAAATGCAAGCAGAGTTAGAGGCGGTGGATGCAGAACGTTCTCAATTTCACGCTCTGCTGTCGGAATTTGAGAGTCAGTTGGAAACGGCTAGCCAAAGCAGATTGCAGGTACAGTACCAGTTGTCGGAAATTCAAATTAAGTTCGATCGCTCCATTGAAGAGCGGCACCAACTTCAGTCTCAACTGTCGGGTTTGCAAACTCAACTGCAATTAGTCGAAGCAGAGCGATCGCAATTTACTTCGGAATTGTCAGAGCTACAAGCTCAATTGGACAGTGCAGAGCAAGAACGCGAAACACTCAACTCTCAATTGCAAACAGCTCGCGAACAAGCAAAGCAACCTCCGTTTGAATTATTAGAACTGCAAAGACAGTTAGAAGCAGCTAATGAGGAGAAAATGCAGTTAAACTCTCAAGTTCATGAATTACAACTTCAATCCGAAATGGTGGTTTTAGAGCGAGAGAGACTGCTGTCTGAGTTGTCAGAATTGGAGTCTCAGATACATCGCAAGGATGGAGATAGCTCGCAACTCCAATCTCAGTTATCAGAACTGCAAGCTGAATTAGAAGCTGCTAACACAGAACGATCGCACCTTTATTCTCAACTCTCGGAATCCCAAAGTCAAATTGAGACAGCCCATCAGAATCAAACTCAACTTCAATCTCAAATCTCCCAGTTAGAACGCCAGTTAGAAAGTGTGCGTCAAACTCGCTCTGAATTAGAAGTTCAGCTAGAAAATGCCAACACAGAACGCTCGCAACTTTATTCTCAACTCTCCCAATTGCAAAGTCAAATCGAAACAGCCAACCCGAATCAAAATCAACTTCAATCTCAAATCTCTGAGTTAGAACACCAGTTAGAAATTGCGCGTCAAAATCGCTCTGAATTGGAATCTCAACTCACTTCTCAAATCTCCCAATTGCAAAGTGAAACCGAGACAGCAAATCAGAACCAAAATCAACTTCAATCTCAAATCTCCGAGTTAGAACACCAGTTAGAAAGTGTGCGTCAAAATCGCTCTGAATTGGAATCTCAACTCACTTCTCAAATCTCCCAATTGCAAAGTGAAATCGAGACAGCCAATCAGAATCAAAATCAACTTCAATCTCAAGTATCCGACTTAGAAAGTCAGTTAGAAAGTGTGCGTCAAAGTCGCTCTGAATTGGAATCTCAGCTCACTTCTCAACTCTCGGAAACTCAAAGTCAAATCGAAACAGCTAATCAAAATCAAGCTCAACTTCAATCTCAAGTATCCGAGTTAGAACACCAGTTAGAAAGTGTTCGCCAAACTCGCTCTGAATTGGCATCTCAGCTAGAAACTGCTAACAGAGAACGATCGCACCTTTATTCTCAACTCTCGGAAACTCAAAGTCAAATCGAGACAGCCAACCAGAATCAAGCTCAACTTCAATCTCAAGTATCCGAGTTAGAACATCAGCTAGAGACAGTTTATCAAGAACGCTTGCTGGTAACATCGCAACTTTCCGAAGCGGGCGATCGACAATCTGAGCATTTTGACTCGGAATCAGAGCAAATTAAAGCATCTACTTCAGATACCAAAGTTGGGAAGAGTCAAGGATTTGTTGTTTCTCAGCAGGGTGAAGGCGATTATACTACTATTAGCGAAGCGCTGAAAAATGCAGCACCGGGCACGCGCATTGACGTGCATCCAGGCGTTTACCGCGAAAGTCTAATTATCGACAAATCGGTAGAAATTATCGGCAGCGGAGATGTCGATCGCATTGTGGTTGAAAGTATCAACTCAAACTGCATTCAAATGGCAACTGACAGTGCTTTAGTGCGCGGTTTAACACTGAACGCAACTGGGAAATATTACACTGTAGATATTCGCAAAGGCGAGTTAATCATAGAAGACAGCGATATCACTTCTGCGGACTATTCTGTGGTGGGAATTTGCGGCCCCGATGCAAATTCTATCCTCCGCCGCAGTCAAATTCATGATGGGGTATGGAACGGAATTTTTATATCGGATCATGGGAAAGCAACGGTGGAAGATTGCAGTATTTTTGACAACGGCAGTTTGGGAATAGGTGTCGGATTGGGAGGAAAATTGATCGTGCGCCGGTGTCGGATTAATGGTAATGAAGGTGAGGCGATCGCCATTTACAGAGATGGCATTGCTACCGTGGAAGATAGCGATTTAACGGGCAATGCTGGGGGTGCTTGGCGCATTGCAGATAACGGATACCTGCGGGGCAAAGGCAATCAAGAATAGAAAAAGGAAGTTCGGCAACGGATGATGTAACGGATGTAACGGATGTAACGGATGTCAGGAAGAAGGCAGAAGGCAGAAGGCAGAGGGAAGAAGGAAGAGAAAAGAGGGAATAGAATTCCCAATTAGCAGTTCCCAATCCCCGATTGCCAATTACCAATTACCAATTACCAATTCTAAATGCCTAACAATCGAGCTGGATTGTGTTTCATCATTAAATCAATTTCATGCGGGGAAATGCCTTGATTTATCAATTTTTTCACAAATAATTTGTAACCTTCCGCAGGTAAAGGATCGGGTTTTCTTCCCAAATCTGTACTCATAACAAAATGCTCGGCTCCTATTAGTTTAATCGCTGCTGCCATCTTACTAATAGGAACTTGATGCCAGTTTTTGTGTCCGTCATCAACGGCATTTTCTCCCATCAAATCGTTGACAAATGCGAGTTCTAGAAAAGCTCCCATCTGGGCGGCTGTTTGCATATTTTCTAGGGATAAACCGGGTACATCCGCCATTGCGTGGGTAATCAGGATGTTCTTAATGTTGAGCAGGTTGGCTGCACCGACAACCGCCATCACTTCTTCTGATGAAATATGACCGGTTTCCAATACCAAATTCTCTTTTGCTACAATCTTCAATACCGCTGCTGTTTCCGGTAAAACCTTGCCATTTTTCGCAACTTTAATCCCAATTCCCGACTTGTGAAAAACCTGCAAGTGATGCTCAGCATCAACCGTTGGTAGCCACACTACTTTACCGTATTTGCCGCCAATTCGGCGCATTGCTTCTACAGCATCGGGATTAAGGCCACCTACCGAATGATTGAGAACCACTCCCCCAAAAACTTCGATTTCTGGTACTATTTTATTAACCAAAACTGCCCGCGCTGCTGTACTCGCAAAGTGATTTTTCAATACCACAGCTTTCATCTTCGCCCTAGCAGCTAATTTCGCTACCTCAAAATCATCCAATCTGCGGGGAATCACATCAGGAGAAGAATGAATGTGAAAGTCGATCGCACTTTCGATCGTACTCTTTGGCAAATTGACCATCGGCGAATCTCCGACAGCATAAACTGGCAGACAAAACCAATAGCAAACCATCCAAACTAACGTAAAAAAAACAGCTTGCATTCCTCTCCTCTTCCCTTCTCCCCTCTGCGTTCTCTGCGCCCTCTGCGGTTCATCCCCTCTTAATCCTCTCAAATAAAAGATTGAATCGCATTTGCTAAAGCTGCTGCATTCTCTTCGTGCATACCCAAAGAACCAGGAATAACTCGCGATTCAACACCCGGTAATTCCGTTAATGCTTCCATTTCAGCCTTTGATTTGGGCGGCGCATTTTCAGCAATTACAACCATCACAGGCACTGCTAATTGTTGAAAATTATCTGTAAATTCCGATCGCACTTTTGCCGGATCTAAACCACCAGTTACAAAGGCGGCGGGACCGTAGCGAGCACCTGGTTTTTGCGTAATTTTCCACTTATTTTGAATAAAATCGGGCGTGACTTTGGCAGCATCCACATAGACGTGACGCCGATACATCAAACTCAGGAAAGACGGCGCAGTGTTGAGTTTGTATAGGAATTGTCCCAGTAAGGGCGATCGTACTAATTCTCTCACCATTCCGTGCCAGCCACTTTGCTGTTTGGTCATCGTCGGCAAAGGCCCGCGCCAAGTCGGCGCAGCTAAGACAATCTTTGACCAAACATTGGGCTTTGATTGCGCTAATTGCATCACATAACCCGCAGCGTGACCTGCTGCAACTACAGCAATCGGACTATTAAAAATTGCCTCAACAAAATCCTTGACAAATTGATGGTATAATTGCGGTTGATAGTCGGTTCGCGGGCGATCTGATTCGCCGAAACCCGGCCAATCTAAGCTCACAACTTGAAATTTAGGAGCTAATAATTCTGCTAAAGGACGCATTTCTTCTCGCGTCGAAACCGTACTGAAAGCAGGCAGCAGCAATACAGGATTTCCCTGTCCTCTGGTTTTGTAAATAACTTTGATTTGGGTTTCTTGCCAATTCCAGATATATTCTTGAACTGCGGTGGGATAGTTGTCAGAACCTGATTTTGTTAAATTTGTAGTTTGAGTCATGGCTGTTTATTCTTTTAATTTGCTTCGGCTTGCTTGCTTAATTCACAAGCAAGTGCCTTATTTTTCATCATTTGAAAGATGTTGTAAAATCCGTTAGCGCGGGAAGGTGTCAGACTCACATTCAATCCAGTGTCTTGAATAAAATCTGGGGTAATGGTGACAATTTCAGCAGGCGTTAATCCGCTCAAACCTTCCACCAGCAAGCCAACTAATCCTTTGACTAACTGAGCGTCTGAATCACCTTGATACAGAACTTTTCCGTCTGCCAAATTTGCAGTAATATAAACTTGCGACACGCAGCCAGAAACTTTGTTTTCCGGCAGTTTGTCGCTTTCGGGAAATGCTGGGAGTCGCTTGGCATACCACAGCAGTTGTTCGTAGCGCTGTTTCGGATCGGAATGTCGCTGAAAGCGCTGAACGATTTTAGCTAGGGCTGCGGGTAGCGCGGTGTTTGCGGACATGATTCACTGATCGCGGTTTACTTCGTTAATATTATACATTTAATTTTGCCTGCGGGTGCGATCGCCTGCTCATCTGCTCCCACTGCAGCCGTCTTCAGGTGAATCGGTTATTATTATTGTATTTAACGAGTTCTAGCGTTCAAAACAGAGGAAATATGGTATTTAGTGCTGTTAATGAAGATTGCGGTGTAATGTAGTGGATCTGCAAAAAATCTGGCTAAAATCTCGAGTTTTTCAGGCAATTGCATTCTTAGGATTGGGTTTGCTGTTAACCATCGCCCTTTCGCTTTCTTTTGGTGCCGTGCCGATGAGTGCCGATCAATTGTGGCAAGCATTTCTGCACCGAGGTGATGCTGTCAATCAAACTATTTTCTGGGAATTGCGTTTGCCCAGAGTTGCGGCAGCGCTGACGGTGGGTGCGGCTTTAGGAATGTCGGGGGCTTTGCTGCAAGGGTTACTCCGCAATGGTTTAGCCGATCCTTTTGTATTAGGAATTTCGGCGGGTGCAGGGTTGGTTGCGATTACCATGCTGACTTTGGGAATATTTCAAACTTGGGTGCCTTTGGCTGCTTGGATAGGTGCTATTTTCACTTCGATGCTGGTCTACTTTTTGGGAAAAACTAAAACCGGGATTTCTGTTGAACGTTTGGTTTTAGCTGGTGTGGCTGTAAGTTCTCTGTTTGGGGCAGTACAAACTACACTGTTGCTGTTAGCTGAAGACAGCCGTTTGCAAGCTGCTTTGAATTGGCTGATCGGTAGTTTGAACGGTCGCGGTTGGTCGGATTTGCAGGTGGCTGCACCTTATATTTTGGCTGCATTGCTGTTAGGATGTTTTTTGGGTCGATCGATAAATTTGCTGGCTTTGGGCGACGATTTAGCTGTTGGTTTGGGGGTTTCGCTGGTGCGATCGCGCTTGTTGATTGGGGGTGTTGCTACTTTGCTAGCTGCGAGTGCTGTCAGCATCGGCGGATTGATTGGTTTTGTGGGATTGGTTGTGCCTCACGGAGTGCGTTTGTTGGTTGGTAATGATTATCGCTTTGTGTTGCCGCTGAGTGCGATCGGCGGTGCTTGGGTGTTGACTTTTGCTGATTTTTTGGCTCGTTTAGGTGCCGTAGAATTGCCTGTGGGTACGGTTACGGCTTTGTTGGGTTCTCCCCTGTTTGTTTGGCTACTTTATCGGCGTTCTAGTCAGTAGTCATTAGTCATTAGTCATCAGTCATTAGTTATTAGTAACCAATGCCTCATGCCCCAGGCCCCATGCCCAATTACCCATTACCAAAATATAATGTCTTTAGAAATTCAAAATTTAACTGGTGGTTACGGCGAAATTGCGATCGCCCACAACATCACTTTATCTTTACAACCTGGTGAGTGGTTGAGTCTCATCGGTGCCAACGGTTCTGGTAAGTCTACTTTTTTGAAGTTAGTTAGTCGCATCCTAACTCCGCAGCAGGGAAGTGTGTTGCTTGATGGCAAAGCAATTCATACTCAACCTGCTGCTGTTGTCGCTCAAAAATTAGCAATTTTGCCGCAGCAGCAAACAGTGCCAGAAGGTTTAACGGTAAGGCAATTAGTTAGTTTGGGGCGTTCTCCTCATCAGGGTTGGTGGCAGTGGGAATTGAGCAAGGAAGATGCGGAAAAGGTGGAGGTTGCTATCAGTCAAACTGGAATTGAGGAATTTCGCGATCGCCCTGTTGAGCAACTCTCAGGAGGCGAACGCCAGCGCGCTTTCCTCGCTTTAGCTTTGGCTCAAAATCCGCAAGTATTGCTATTAGATGAACCTACTACTTATTTAGATATTTGCTATCAGTTGCAATTGTTAGAGCTGCTTAATCAACTCAATCAAAAACACAAATTGACGATTATTACTGTGTTGCATGAAATCAATTTAGCGGCTAGGTACAGTTCGCGGATTGCTATGTTAAAGAAAGGAGAACTTTTTTGTGTAGGAACTCCGACACAAGTTTTAACTCCTGATAATTTAGCTAAGACTTTTGGTGTAGAAGCTATAATTTTAGAAACTTCTGTAGGCTTGCAGATTTGTGCGATCGCTCCCACTCTTCACACTTAATACTTTTATGAAAAGTATAACGTTGCCCTCGCACTAAGTTCTCAATTTATTCACAATTATTTCTATTAACTTATTGCCGCAATCCGCTATTCTCTCTCATTGCCATAGGCTTTAAACTATTGCCTAGTAGTGGTTCCAAAGGGTCGAATAAAAGTTAAGAGATGCTTAAAAAATCCGAATTCCGGCAATAAATGCAGTTTTTTATACACAATCTCCCGTAAACTATTGATATTTAAATCATTAAGCGCTAAAGTGCGATCGAACTTCCCGTCAATTCTGTCTCAACCTGGTCTAAACTCGCTGTAACTCCCGCCTAAACTATGTACAAAACTTTTTTTTATCGTACCGCTATCCTGTTGCTGAGTTTAGCATTTACCGCTTGCTCCGCCGCCACTTCACCCCAAATTCAGCAATCAAATCCTGCTGGTTCGCCAGCCAATCAACCACAAACAACTAACAGCGAAGCAGCACAAAAAGTTGTAGCTTTAACACCTTTAACCGCCGATATTATCCATCAACTCGACCCAACCAAACTTGTAGGAATTCCCGGCAGCAAATTAGTCAGCAGCAACCCCAAATTTACAGGGATTACCGCAGTCACTGCCGAACGCACCCCTCCCAATTTGGAAAAAATTATCGCATTGAAACCGGATTTGGTGGTAGGTGCGTCGGGATTTCATGACCAAACAATGCAAAAATTGCAGCAGCTAGGAATAAAAACTTTACTCACTCAAGTTGATAGCTGGAACTCCCTAGAAGAGTTAACAACAACTTTAGCTAAATCCCTCAATACAAATCCCGAACCTCTGTTAAAACGCTACCAAACATTTTTAGCAGACATCCCAAATCAAAGCCCCGCCACTTTAGTTTTGGTAAGCAGACAACCGATTTTATCGCCGAATCAAAGCAGTTGGGCTGGAGATTTGCTGGGTAAGTTTAACGTGAAAAATGTCGCAGCCCAATTGCAAGGAGATAGCCCCGTGCGAGGCTACGTGACGCTTTCAGCGGAAAAGGTTTTAGAAGCTAATCCCGAAGTAATCATTATAGTCGATCGGGGAGAAGGAATTTTAGACCAATTTAAATCTGATTCATTTTGGAATCAACTAACAGCCACAAAAAATAATCGAGTTTACGTTTTTGACTACTATGGATTGGTCAACCCAGGTAGTATCGAAAAAATTGAGCAAGCAACTGTTCAACTTAAACAAGTTCTAGCTAAAAAGTAAAGATCCGATTTTGAGAGATAAAAAATCTCTAGGAATCCTGCAACAAATTGACTACAATTTCTTTAAAAGTGAGAAAGCTAAAGGCATTCCAAAGTCCGCAGCGATCGGAAACCAGGTTTTTGACACTGACTCCCAATGCTGTTGGATTGATCGCCCTTACACCGGTAACAGGGGAACACCGCGCAACTGGCGCAGGGAATTGATACAAACCGGGCAGTCGCAGCCAAACATCGCCACGGCGGCATCGCTTTCTTCTTCCGAAAAATCCAGCATCGCCGTCTGTTCGTCAGCAGGGCGCTGCCAAGCGATCGTCGGTTTAGAATTTGAAGCAACGGTTTTGGCGGGGAGGCGCACGCAACTCAGACGCTGAGTGTGGGGCGATCGCACGCAGCGGGGCGAATCAGCCGATTGGCTTGGTGTTTCGCCAATTTGAGCGGGATTTGCGATCGCGCTCAAAGACATCAGAGATCCAAACAGCGTCGGACTTACCAATAAAGTGAGGAGCAATCTATTCATTTGTCGTCCTTAAGAACTTCAAGGTATACAGTAGCCGATTATCTGTTGCAATTCAACAAGGTTTTCGTCCGATATCAGTACGATTTGCCGTTATTAAGGCTTAAAAGCCGAATATTTACCGCCTAAACCTCGAATAATTGTCCGCGTATTAGGAACCAGCATTTTCTGATAAGTATCACCTTTGCTTCCCAGTTTAAGATTTGTTGCAATTTTAGTAAGTCTAGCTTGCCAGTGATAACAAACTCTTCCAATGCGGGTAAACTGATTTCAGCAAGGGCAACTCGAAGCAGCGAACAAGTTTACCTCAAAAACCAGGTGGGGAGTGATGAGTACAGTTTTAGTGGTGGAAGATTCCCGCAGCCAGCGGGAGTGCATTTCACATCAGTTGAGATGCAGCGGATTGAATGTAATTCAGGCATCTGACGGTGTGGAAGCGCTGGATAAAATTGAGAAAAATTGCCCCGATTTAGTATTATTAGATGTCATAATGCCCCGTCTGGACGGCTACGGGGTTTGTCGTTTAATTAAAGCTAATCCCGAAACTCGGAACATACCGGTGGTATTTTTAACAGGCAAGGGACAGCAGTTAGCTTTATTTGCGAGGTTCCAGGGCGATCGCGCCGAGGCTTATGTTAGCAAACCTTGGCAGCCGAGGGAACTTTTGGCAACGATCAAAAAAGTTTTGCTCAATGCCAATATTAAGTTCGATCGAGCTTCAGCCGACGCTTGGACAGAATACGGAATTTTAAATTTAAGTACAGTCGAACTGTATCAAAGCCATGCCGATGCTTGGACAAAATACAGCTCCCAAATTATTAAATTGTACGATTCCAGCTTAGCAGCTTTCGAGCAAGCTTTGGCAATTGAACCGAGTCACTCGAATGCAAACAAGTATCGCAACCGAGTCCAGACAATCCGGGCAATTTTGATGAAAAAATTAGAGCAAACTAAACCTTGCAAAGTCTGCGATTATTATTACGGTAAGGATGGCATCAATTGTGCGGTGCATCCTGCTGGACGCCCTCAAGAACTGTGTCGGGATTGGGAATTTAATTAAAATAAAATGAAAACAAATAACCGCGCTAACTTAGAAAAGCTGCTGCAAGAAAGAAACGAGCATCCCGAAAGAATGGCGGAAATTGATGCAAAAATCAATGATTCTTTCCGCAAAAATTACGCCATTTTAGTAATGGATATGTCGGGATTTTCGCGCACGACAGTTCGCTACGGAATTATTCATTTTTTGGCAATGATTCACCGGATGCACGGAATTGTCAAACCGATAATTTCAGAATACGGTGGTACTGTAGTTAAGGAGGAAGCAGACAATATTTTTGCAGTTTTTACTGATGTAAAATCAGCGGTGGAAGCTGCGATCGACTCTTTGAAACAAACGGCGGCTGTCAACACGACACTGCCGCCGGAGATGGATATTTACCTCTGCATTGGTATTGGCTGTGGAGATGTTTTGATGCTAGAAGGAGAGGATATGTACGGAGCGGAATTTAATCTGGCATCTAAGCTAGGAGAGGATTTGGCGGAACGCGGAGAGATTTTGCTTACCTCAGCAGCCTTTGAAAAGTTGGAAGGTGACAAGCAAGATTGGGAAAAAGTGGAACTTTCGGTTTCAGGTTTGGAATTGGTGGCGTACAAGCGGCTATAATCAGGTGAATTTCTGTTGTCTTCTCGTTCTTTGCCTTGCTAGAAAATGAGAAGATGACTTGCCCAAGCCTTCACTAAAAACCCGGTTTCTTCACCGATATCGGGCGACTCAGCCATTTTGGTAGAAACCAGGTTGATGAGGCTATTTTCTTAGAAAATATCGAATTTAAATAAAATTTAAAATCCGATGATTGAGGAACACAAAACTTGGCAATCTATTAATTTATCCGCTATTCGACAGCGGCTGGCTTGGCTGCAGCAACAGCCAGACAAAGTTATTTTTTGCAAAGAGTCTGGTGTTCACTATGTGGGAGTCACAAAAGAGCGATCGCACATTAAGCTATCTTTAGTAGAAAAAATAAATCGGCAAACAGATTTACTGCAATCTCTTTTCGATTTCAACAATCCTTTACATCTAGTGTCTGAATATACTCAGGCGATGATGTTGGGTTTAGTGTGGCAAAGCCAACCTCAAAGAATCTATATGGCTGGATTTGGCGGCGGCAGAATTCCCTTAGTTTTGCACCACTATTTGCCGGAAACTGTTATAGAATGTGCGGATGTCGATCCGATCGCGATCGAAGCAGCTACACAGTGCTTTGGGGTGAAATTCGACGATCGGCTAACTGTAACAATTCAAGACGGCCGAGAGTATTTAGAGCAGCAAAAATCAGATACTCAGTACGATATCATCATGATCGACGTAGCTTTTGGCAACGGCTACTTTCCGCACCGCCTATCCACCAAAGAATTTTATCAAATCTGCGAAAAACACTTGTCAAGCGAGGGAGTTGTGGTAGCAAATCTGCTGCACAGAGATCAGTTTTATGCCGAAAAAATCACAACTTTTCAAAGTGTGTTTTCTCAGGTGTGCCTGTGTGTTTGCCAGGAAAGTAATAGCATTTTGATTGGTAGCAACAGCCAGATTTTGGAGAAAGATGAGATTGTGGCTCAGGCAAAATATTTGCAAGATAGCCATCAATTTTCATTTCCATTAACAGACAGGGCGCTTGAGGTAAAAGTAGGTAGAGAATTGGCGGAAGCTTTACCTAATTTAGACAAAGCTCAAATTTTGCTTGACGATTCGCCGCCCGCTGGTTATTTTGATTGCTGGTTATTCTGATATCTATAATAAGTCCCGGTTTACTCTTTGTGGAACAGGCCGGAAAGCCTGTTGCTGATGTGGCTTTCACGATGTTGAGATAGCCCGGAGATTGGAAATCGCGTCTACGCATACGAAGTCCGAGCAGAGGGGGACTAAGAGAAAAGGGGGTACTAAAGCCGGATTTAATATGATGTGATTTTGTCCCGAATTTTCAGCATCGATCGCCGATCGAGAAAAAATTCTATAATCAATCCATATTCTAAAATCTATAATCAAATGGCGACACCAGTTGATTTTCCTAAATATCTGCAATCCCTGGTTGAGTCTTATAAAAAACAACAGCATCTCTACACGCTGACGGATTTACAGGTGGAGGTGCGGGTGGAAATTCCACTGGAGGATCGATCGCAACCTCGATCCGCAGAAAATAAACCAGAAACGAAAATCGATCGGCTGGAAGTGCTGGCGGGACTCCGCAAGTACGTGTCGCAGGGAAATGTGCTGCTAGTCGGCAAACCCGGTTCGGGAAAATCGACGGTTTTGCAGCGTTTTCGGTGGGAATTGGCACTAAAAGCGCTCAAGGAGGGCGATCGACAGATTCCGGTGTTGGTGCAGTTGAGGAGCGATCGCTCGATTTTAGAAGCAATCTGTGCCGAATTTCGACAAGCAAAGCTGAAAGTTAGCCCGGAAGAGGTGGATGATTTGCTGCTGGATGGCAGGTTGCTGCTGTTGCTGGATGGCGTGAATGAGATGCCATCCCAACAAAGGCGGCAAGATTTGCAGCTATTCCACGACGACAATCCCGATACGCCGATGATTTTCACGACGCGGGATTTGGCGCTGGGTGGGTTTTTGGGAATTGAGCAACAACTGGAGATGTGTGCGCTGACGCAACCGCAGATGCGAGAGTTTGTACACAAACATTTGCCACAACATGGGGATTCGCTGCTGCAACAATTGCGCGATCGCCTGCGAGAAATTGCAGAAACGCCGTTGCTGTTGTGGATGATGTGCGAGGTGTTTGAAAATACCGGGGAAATTCCCCAAAGTAAGGGCGAGTTGTTTCAGAAGTTCGATCGCCAGTATGACGAGTTTAAGGGTTGTATCCCGGTTTCAGATGATTTTCGGCGATTCAAATCGGATATTTTACCGCAGTTGGCTTTTGTGATGTTGCAGGGCGATTTGCAGCAGCCTACGGAGGGTTTGGTGGCGATTTCTCGCGATCGGGCTGAGAGGATTTTGGAGGGCTGGTTGGGCGATCGGGGAGTGCTGGATGCGCCAACCAAGGCGAAGGAATGGCTAGAGGATTTGCTGGAGCATCATCTGTTGCAGGTGGCGGCAAAACCGGAGGAAATTGAGTTTCATCACCAATTATTTCAGGAGTATTATGCGGGGCGGGCGTTGCAGAAACTGTTGGTTGAGAGGCATGATGATGCGATCTATGATCGACGGTTACAGCATTTCTATTTAAATTATTTTAAATGGACTGAGCCTCTGGCGTTCATGCTGTCGTTGTTGGGGGATGAGGTGCAGGCGGTGCGGGTGGTGCGGCTGGCTTTGGATGTAGATTTGATGTTGGGGGCGCGGCTGGCGGGGGAGGTGCAGCGGGAGTTTCAGAAGCGCACGGTTGGGTTGGTGGATGGGTTGGATGTGCCGGGGTGGTTGAAGGTTGCGCTTTTGGGGGAAGTGCAATCGGATGTGGCGATTCCGGGATTGCTGAAACTCCTTGAAGATTCAAACTGGAAAGTGCGATCAAGTGTGGCATATACGTTAGGTAAAATTGGTTCGGAGGCTGCGATTGCTGGCTTACTGAAACTCGTTAAAGATTCCGACCATGATGTGCGTAAAAATGCAGTAAATGCGTTAGAAAAAATTGATAGTGAGGCGGCAATTTCTGGTTTACTTAAACTCACTAAAAACTCAGACTCTAATGTTCGTAGTAAGGCGGCAGATGCATTAGGCAAAATTACTTCTAAAGCAGCGATTTCTGAATTACTTAAACTAATTAAAGATTCAGACCCTGATGTCCGAATAAGTGCAGCAGATGCATTAGGTGAAATCGGTTCCGATGAGGCAATTCCGGGCTTACTGAAATTAGCTAAAAATTCAGATTCTGATGTGGGTTGGATTGCGGCAGATGTGTTAGGTCAAATTGGTTCTGAGGCTGCGACTATAGGCTTACTTAAATTAGTTAAAGATTCAGACCCTGATGTACGATTAAGCGTGGCATATGCGTTAGGCGAAATCGGTTCCGAAAAGGCAATTTTGGGCTTAGTCCAACTCGTTCAAGATTCAGATCTAGATGTGCGTTGGATTGTGGCAAATGCGTTATACGAAATTGGCTCAGAGGAAACGATTCCTGGCTTAATTAAACTCCTTCAAGATTTAAATCCCGATGTGTGTTCGATGGCGGCAGATGCGTTAGGCGCGATCGGTTATGAGGCCGAGGCGGCAATTCCTGGCTTAATTAAACTTATTGAACATTCAGACCCGGACGTGGGTTGGGTGGCCGCAGATGCGTTAGGTGAAATTAGTTCCGAAGAGGCGATTCCTGGTTTACTTAAACTCCTTAAAAATTCAAACAAAAATGTACGATTGAATGTAATATATGCGTTAGAAAAAATCGGCTCCGAAGAGTCTATTCCGGGCTTACTTCAACTCGTTGAAGATTCAGATCCGGATGTGCGTGAGATGGCGGGAGATGCGTTAGAAAACATCTGTTATGAGTCGGCTATTTTTAAATTAATTGAACTGGTTGAAGATTCAGGCTGTGCTCTGCCTTTGAGTATGGTAGATATATTAGAAAAAATCGGTTCTGAGCCGACGATTCCGGGATTATTTGAACTTCTTGAAGATTCAGACTCTGATGTGCGATCGAGTGCGGCAAATGCGATAGCCAATATCGCTAAGCAGCACACAGAGAAAGTCGCCCCCCATCTCCCCCACCTCCTCACCTTAATTCCCTCCAAATCCGGCACAGAAGTTCACCGTCTCATCCTCGCCATCCAAGCCGCCTGTAAATACTACAACTACCCGATACGTCAGTTGTCCCTAACACCGGAATCAACCAAGACCAATAATTCGGCTGGGCAAACCTTTAATATTGAGAAAGTTGGGAATCTCAACACTGGAACCGTCAATGTTAAAGGCGACCAAGTTGGCACACAGCAAAATATTCACCCCAAAAATTGATACAACAAAGGTAAGCGCTATCCCAACCGGAGGCTCATAGCATGATTCAAAACCCAGCATATCAGCAGATGGTGCTAGATACCTTTTGCACCGCCCTAGAGGATGCCAGCCCCGCCGTCAGGGCAAAAGCAGCAGAAGCATTGGGAAAAATAGGAGATGTCGCGATCGCACCCATCTTAGTTAAAACCCTCAAAGACACCTCTCCTGAAGTCCGCCGCAGCGCCATCCAAGCCCTCGGACAACTGAACGATAAAGCCTCCATTCCTCACCTGCTAGCAGCGGGGCAAGATTCAGATAACTTTGTGCGTCAAAGTGTGGCTGAAGCATTAGGCAAAATCGGTGACAAGGCAGCAATTGAGGCCTTACTCAAACTTGTTGAAGATGCAAACTACGATGTGCGTAAAAGCGCAGCAGATGCGTTAGGCAAAATTGGTTCCGAGGCGGCAATTCCAGCTTTACTCAAATTAGTTGAAGATGCAAACTACGATGTGCGTAAAAGTGCAATAGATGCGTTAGGCAAAATTGGTTCCGAGGCGGCAATTCCGGCTTTACTCAAACTCCTTGAAGATCCAGATGCGGAAATTCGTCAAGTGAGCGCGATCGCCCTGGGAAAACTGGGTAACGAAGATATAATTCCAGTCTTGATCCGGTTGCTAGAAGACTCAAACGCGCACGTCAGAGAAAGCGCCGTCGATGCCTTGGGTAGCGTTGCCCAGTACCCGGTTGCTTAAAGACAACTGTGGCAATTACCCCAGAAAACCAACAGGCGATCGTCCTAATCCTTTGCAAACTCTTGCGAGATTCAGATGATCCCATAATCCGTGCCAAAGCTGCCGTATCATTAGGAAAATTGGGCATCGAGTCAACTATTCCTGAGCTTTACCATGCTGTCTCAACAGACCCCGATATTCAAGTGCGCCTGAGCGCAATTGATGCCCTTGTTCTCATCGCCAAACCAGAATTAATAACACTTATGACAGAACCATCTAAAAATCAAAACACTTTCCATATCAATCAAGTCGGCAGCATCAATAATGATGAAGTGAATGTTCAGGGTGACATGGTAGGATTTCAATACAACTACACCTTTCCCGACCCCAAACAAGCGGAAGCAGTTAGCGAATTTTCGCAACAACTTCAAAACATTCGCCAACAATATCCCGAAGCTTCAGAAGCAGAAATTCTTGACATCATCCAGCGTGCATTGGCAACTATATATCAGGATAATCCGCAAGAATGGCGGGGCTGGATAGACCTTTTAAGCCTAGTGTTTGCAGGCGGCGTAGAAGGCATCAAAATCGTGGCTCCAGCGTTGGGAATTCCGATCGCAATGGCTCAGCGACTCTATGAAATATACGATCGCAACCGCAAACAACTCCCCGGTAACTAAAATATCTTATACCAACCAAAGAAACCGGGTTTTTTACCGAATCTGTTGGCTGCAACCTGTGTATTTTCGTAAAAAAACCCGGTTTCTGAACCCCCATGCTAAGTGCTATTTCATACATTCAACCATCTGCTGTTCCAGCTTAGCCAACAATGTATCAACATCTGTTGCAGCTTCCTCAAAACAAACAGGAGGTTCAGGCTTAGGTTCAAAAAGAATCAACTTAATTTGACCTTCACCGATCGCCAAAATCGCCACTTCCTTCTCAGGCTTGTGAGCGTTCAACACACCTACAACTTCCTGAATATGACTTTTTACTTGACGGTTCAACTCTTCAACCGCCTCTTTCTTACAATACACAAAACGCGCAGTTTCTGCAACATCAATTGCCAAAATCTCCTCGCTTTCCTCTCCCCTTTCCAGAAATAGCCCCCAAGCCAAAGCAGCCAATTCATGTTGATTAGCTTTCACAAATTTATCTAATTTCCGACTCCAGCTATTTTCGTTGGGTTTAGACTCAGGGCTATCAAATAGAAACATTTTCTCTTCTTGTTTGTATAAACTAATATTTTACAGTCAGTTGTCAGTTAGCAGTTGGCAGTTGGCAGTTGGCAGTTGGCAGTTGACTGTTGTCATTAGTTACCCATGCCCAATGGCCCATCCCCAATTACAAATTAGCAATTCCCAATTACCCAAAACCGCTGCGTTTCTATCTTATACCAGATTGCACGCGCCAGAGCGCCGCATAAATTCCGTCCTGTTCGATCAGTTGTTCGTGCTGCCCCGATTCTACCACCAGCCCCTCTTCCATGACACAAATGCAATCGGCATTGCGGACAGTAGAAAGACGGTGGGCGATCGCAATTGTAGTGCGATTTTTGGTAATTCGTTCGAGCGATCGCTGAATTGCCGCCTCAGTCTCGTTATCCACCGCTGAAGTAGCTTCATCAAGAATCAAAATCGGCGGATTCTTCAAAACAGCCCGTGCAATTGCAATTCGCTGCCGCTGACCCCCCGACAATTTTTGACCGCGTTCCCCTACAATAGTGTTGTAACCGTCCGGCAATTGTACGATAAACTCGTGAGCCTCCGCAATTTTCGCAGCATTTACTATCTCTCGATTGTTAGCCTCAAAACTGCCGTAAGCAATATTTTCAGCCACCGTACCGTGAAATAAAAACACATCTTGACTCACCAATCCGATCGCTCTCCGTAAATCTTTTAAATTCAGGTTATTTAATTCTATACCGTCGAGATAAATATTGCCATACTGTACCTCGTACAGCCTCAAGATTAGTTTCACCAGCGTACTTTTGCCCGAACCAGTAGCGCCAACAATCGCAGTAGTTTTGCCCGCCGGCAGAGTCAACGAAAAATACTGCAAAATCGGCTTTCTTTGATTATAAGAAAAGGTAACATTTTTAAATTCCAACTCACCCTTAATCGAACTAACAGGCCGCCGAATATCACCCGTGCGAATTGCGATCGGAGTATCCAACAAATTCATCACCCGATTAGTAGAAGCCATTGCGCGCTGGTATTGATCCAGAGTATCTCCCAGGCGAGTCAGTGGCCACAGCAACCGCTGGGTTAAAAACACCAAAACGCTGTAAGTCCCCACAGACAACCGGCCCGCCACCACCTCCAAACCGCCCAGAAATAGTGTTGCAATAAACCCCAAGAAAATCACAACCCGAATTAGCGGAATAAAAGCTGCCGAAAGTGCGATCGCCCGTCGGTTGCTTTGGCGGTAAGCTTGGCTTTGTGCTTCGATACGCTGAATTTCATAATCTTCGGAAGTAAAACTTTTAATAGTAGTAATTCCCATCAAATTATTCGACAGTTGCCCGTTCAAAAAACTCACTTTTTCCCGCACATCAGCATAGAAAGGAGCAAGGCGATTTTGAAAGGCGATCGAACCCCAAATAATAAAAGGTATCGGCAGCATTGACAGCCCAGCAACACCAGGAGATGCAGCAAAAAAAGCCGCGCCAATCACAACAACAGTGGTAATTACCTGAATTACCTCATTAGCACCGTCGTCCAAAAAACGTTCGAGTTGATTGATATCATCATTGAGAATAGAAATCAAACCGCCCGTGCTGCGTTCTTCAAAATAAGCTAATTCTAATTCCTGCAAATGACTGTAAGCTTCCAGACGCAAATCGTGTTCAATATCCTGAGCCAAATTGCGCCACAAATAATCATAGGCATATTCAAAAAGAGATTCCAACGTCCAAACAACCGCGCTCAAAAGAGTGATAATTGCCAGTTGCCAAAAGACATCTTTTATGCCCCACTGAGCGAGGATAGAATCTTGCTGTTTCACCACCACATCAACGGCAATACCGATTAATGCTGGCGGCGCTAAATCAAAGAATTTATTCAGCAGCGAACAGATACTGGCCAGCCAAGCTTTCAGGCGGTAGCGGCGCCCGTACTTCATCAGCCGCTTTAGGGGATGGACAGGTTTTGATGGATTTGGTGATACTTGAGAATCATTCATAGGGCATGGGGCATCGGAAATAGGGCCGAGAATTAAAAATTAGTAGGGTGCTCGGCGCGCACCTTACCCTTGTTTAATTTCTAATTCTCAAATGCCCCGTTCCTAGGCTTTAAACGTTAACACTGGCTTCATTTTAGCGACTACACCAACTATTTGCGCCTCAACCTGAACGTCAATTACTGGTTGAATTGGCTTGTAATTTTTGGCTCACAAGTTGTAATTCTGTCTTGCTTGTTGAGTCTGCTTCAGCTTGTGTTCGAGACTTTGCCAATTTTCCGCTGCAATATCGCTGATGAACTCGTCGAGACTGTCGCGGTAAAGAGAGAGCGATCGCAATAATTCCTCTCGATTGTACTTTGCCACCATCACTCCCAGTTCGGGATTGCCGCCGCCAACGCGGCTCGTGTCCCGAAAACCAGAACTCGCCAAATGTTGGGCTAAATTAACAATATCCCGATCGCCCTCTTGATCGCACGCAGCAACCAGCGTCGCGCTCGCCATGAGCGGCAAATGAGAAATCCAAGCCACAGCTCGATCGTGTTCGATCGGCTCACATCGGTAAACTTTAGCACCCAGCAACCGCGCAATTTCCTCAACCTTATCCAGCGCAAGCGTCGGCGTCTGGGCAGTCGGCGTCACCACATAAGGCCGGCCCACAAACAAATCCTTTACCGCCGCCTCAATTCCGCTTTCAGCAGTCCCCGCCATCGGGTGTCCCCCTACAAAATTCGGCCACAGAGAAGACACAGCCTGCACTATGGGTGTTTTTACGGAACCGACATCGGTTACAATGGTATCAGGGGAAAGATAGGGCACCAACTCTCGGACGATCGGCTCGATCGACCCCAGCGGCGTGCAAATAAAAACCACATCGGCTGCTGCCATCAGAGACAGGTTTATGCTGGCTTCATTGACAACACCGCGAGCTTGCGCCCGATCGCAAGTCTGCTGCCGACTCGAAACCCCCAAAACATTAAACCCGCGCGATCGTAAATCCAGCCCGATCGAGCCGCCAATTAAACCCAGTCCTACAATACCGATATTCATAGCAATAAAATGGGGATATTTGATACGGTGCCGCCCCCATGACAGTCGAGGAACTCCTGAAAAAATATGCCGCCGGAGAAAGAAACTTTGCCGGAATCAACCTGACTGAGGCCAACCTCAGCGGCGTCAACTTGAGCGGAGCCAACCTCAAGGGTGCGAATCTGAGTGTAGCAAACCTGAGCGGAGCCAACCTCAGCAAAACCAACCTCACAGGTGCCAAACTCAACATCGCCAGACTCAGTGGCGCCCATCTAGGTGGCGCCGACCTCACCGACGCCGACCTCAATGTCGCCTACCTAGTGCGAGTTGACCTCAAAAAAGCCACACTCACAGGAGCCAAACTGATCAGAGCCGAGCTAATTCGAGCCGAGCTCAGCGGAGCCAACCTTAGCGGAGCCAACCTCAGCGGCGCCACCCTCACCGAAGCTACCCTTCGAGGAGCCAACCTCGCTCAAGCCAACCTTCGAGGCGCTCACCTCAGCGGCGCGTGCTTGACAGAAGCCAACCTCGAACAAGCCAACCTGCAAGGAGCCGACCTTAGCCGAGCCGACCTCAGCGGCGCCGACTTGCGAGGCACAGAACTGAGACAAGCCAACCTCACTCAAGCCGTACTCAGCGGCGCCGACCTCAGCGGCGTCAATTTGCGCTGGGCCATTCTCAGCGGCTGCAATCTCCGCTGGGCAGACTTGAGCGAAGCCAAATTGAGCGGCGCCGACCTCAGCCGAGCCGACCTCTGCCACGCCAACTTGCTGAATGCCAGCTTAGTTCACGCCGACCTGTCAAATGCCTATCTGATCCGCGCCGACTGGATTGGAGCCGACTTAACCGGAGCCACCTTAACCGGAGCAAAACTTCACGCAGTTTCGCGGCTCGGCATCAAAACCGAAGGCATGACCTGCAAGTGGGTTGATCTTAGCCCCAACGGCGACCACAGCCAAATTTACTGGTTGAACTCGGGAGGAACCCACGAATTTTTTCATGAAACCTTGCCCACAGTTCGGATCGTGATTGACTCGCCCTTAGACCAAGGCGCTCATTTTGCACTAGCTGCAACTTATTACCAAATTGCCCAACAATACCCGAGTTTAAGTCAGCCTCCCACGATCGAAGTCAGCTCCAGGCGCACCGTACTCGCATTTAAAATGGACAGCGACGATAAATTATTTGCCACCGCTTACGTTGCCATCATTCCTTTTAACGACGCTGCCACAACTCAAAAAAACCTAATAGCTTTGATGAAAATGATTCAATCCCACGATGCAGGCAAACTTAACGTCAAAGAATCTAAACACGTCCAGTTATGCAGCAAAGCTCTTAACCAAGCTATCAGCAAAGTAGACCAAATCAAAATTTCCAGTTCTTTTCCAAAAATAGGCGAAAGCATCAATTTTTTTCAGATTCCAACACAGATGAGCTTAATTAATTCTCGCGATCAAAGACTCAGCGTATATCACCACCCAGCCTTCGGCAAGCGCCTGATTAAAAAATACGATCCAAGTAACTCAACATCGGGGAAGTTAGCCGAAAGCACAAAATTGGCTCAAGCTAATATCACTAGCATTTTGGATTTTATAAAAGGCTTCCACAATATAGATGTCTAAGCATATTGCATCAAGTTACAGAAAATGCTTATTCTAGTTTAAAAGTTGGCACAATAAAGCTTTGTTCTAGCTAAGACATCAGGGAAATTGAAAAGCATGGATGCCGAAGAACTCATCACCAAATATGCAGCAGGAGAAAGAGACTTTACTGCCATCCTCCTTTGCGAGGCAAATCTCAGCAGGATCGATCTCAGTGGGGCTAATTTCAGTGAGGCAATCTTGAGTCTCACCAACATGAGTGGCACCAATTTGTCAAACGCCAACATGAGAAAAGCCAAACTCAATGTTGCCAGACTCAGCGGTGCAAATCTCTACAAAGCCAACCTCAGCGGCGCTATCCTCAACGTGGCTAACTTGATTCGAGCCGATCTCAGCGAAGCCCAACTCGTCGAAGCTACAATGATCAGATCCGAACTGATCCGAGCCAACCTCAGCAGTGCAAACTTAAGCGGGGCAAACCTCAGCGAAGCAGATTTAAGAGAAGCCACCCTCAGAGAAGCCAATCTAGAGCAAGCCGACCTCAGCGGGGCTCACCTGAGAGGCGCTTTTCTAACAGCGGCCAACTTGGAACGAGCAAACTTGCACAGAGCCGACCTCAGCAGGGCAGACTTGCGAGGAGTCAACCTCTGCAATGCCGAACTCAGACAAGCTAATCTTTCTCAGGCAAACCTTAGTGGCGCTGACTTGCGAGGCGCTAATCTCCGGTGGGCTGACCTCAGCGGGGCGAACCTGACCGGCGCTGACCTCGATGAAGCGAGATTGAGCGGGGCGAACTTGTACGGGGCAAATTTGAGCAATGTCAATCTGTTGAACGCTACTCTGGTACACGCAGATTTGACTCAAGCGAATTTGATTCACGCTGATTGGGTGGGCGCAGATTTGACGGGGGCGGCCCTGACGGGGGCAAAAATTTACGCGGTGTCTAGGTTTGATGTGAAAGCAGATGACATTACCTGCGATTGGGTTGACCTCAGTCCTAACGGCGATCGCAGCCACATTCAGCGCTTTACCCCAGAAGAATCTCAAAGGTTTTTCAATGCTACACCGCCGACAGTTCAAATTATTGTCGATCGACCCCTCGACCCCGATGCTAACTTTGTCCTTGCAGCTACCTACCGCCAAATTGCCCGTCAATACCCTGCTTTGAACCATCCTCCCAGTATCGAAGTTAATTCCAGGCGTACAATCATATCATTTAAAATAGAACAGGACGAGCAACTATTTCCCACCGCTTTCGTTGCAATTATTCCCTTTAGTGATGCAGCATTTACTCAGAAAAATTTGATTACTCTGATCAAGATGATTCAACCCCAAAGTGGTAATAACCTGGGCGTCAGAGTCTCAAATATGGTAGTGCAATTAAACGTAGCCCTGACCAAAACAATGAGAAAAATAGGGGAAATGAAAATTCAGCCGATTCGCCTCGATCGCGAACCGATGTCAAGTTTTTTCCAATCACCTACCCAAACTGTACTGGCCAACTCCAGCGCCGAAACTTTGATGATTCACTATCACCCAGATTTTGGCAGAAACTTGACAAATTTGCCCGGAGTCAACAAAACATCTATCAGTCCTGCAATTAAAGCTCAAAGATTTACCACTCCGCCACTCAATACGGTCATTGAGTTTGTCAAAAGCTTTTATCAGCTCGGTGAGTAAATACTATAAATTAATTTGATATCATTTCTCTTCATGCCATATAAAAGTTAGCCGATCGCCATTTTATTCAGGTAAACAAATGGAAGCTGAAGAACTGCTCAAACGATTTGCAATCGTCAAAAGATACACTGAAGGCGACAGAGATTTCACAGGAATCAACCTGAATGAAGCTAATCTCAGCCGCATCAACCTCAGCCAATCAAATTTAAGGGGGGCTAGCTTATTTGTCACCAACCTCAGCGGCGCTAACTTGAGCGAAGCTAACTTGAGCGAAGCTAACCTGAATGTGGCTAGACTCAGCAGTACCAACCTCTCGCGGGCAATCTTAAACGGGGCTACTCTCAACGTAGCAAACTTAGTGAGAGCCGATTTAAGTGCAGCTCAATTAATCCGAGCATCCCTGATTAGAAGCGAATTAGTCCGCTGCGAACTCAGCAAAACTAACTTCAGCGGTGCAAACCTGACTGAAGCAGATTTAAGAGAGGTAAAACTGACGGAAGCTAACCTGTGCGCTGCTAATCTTTCCGGTGCAAATCTCAGAGGTGCTTCGGCTGCTTCAGCTAACTTTCAAGAAGCTAACTTACACGGCGCAGATTTGACGAAAGCAGAACTTAGCGGCGTTAATTTTAACAATGCCGATATGAGACAAGCTTCTTTGCAACAGGTGAATCTCAGCAGTGCCAATTTGAGCGGAGCTAACCTCAAATGGGCTGATTTGACGGGAGCTAACCTCAACGGCGCTGATCTCAGCAGTGCTAAATTGAGCGGAGCTAACCTTAACGGAGCAGATTTAAGAAATACTAATTTAGGAAGTGCTAGTTTCGTTCACGCTGATTTGACAGAAACAAATTTGATTAATGCAGATTGGGTGGGCGCTGATTTGAGGGGAGCAACTTTAACAGGAGCAAAACTGTATTTGGTTCCTCGATGTGGCATCATCGCAGATGATATTACTTGCCAGTGGGTTGACCTCAGCCCCGCAGGCGATCGCACTCAGATTCAACAATTTAATTCGCCGTCAGAATCGAGAAAATTTTTAAATCACACGCCTGGGTTAGTGCAAATTGTGGTTGACGCACTTTTAGACTACTCAGCAAACAGCACCTTAGCAACAGCTTACAGCGAAATAGCTCGGCATTACCGGGCAATGAATTTTCCTCCTAATATTGAAGTCGGCTACCGCCGCACAACTCTAACTTTTAGATTTGAGAGCGATGAGTATTTATTGCCAGCAGCTTTTTTGGCGATTCTTCCTTTTAAGGATGCTGTACAAACTCAGACAAATATTATGGTTATTGGCAAAAATATCGAAACTCAAAATTTGGAAGAAAAACAAATATTACAGTTGCGTAAAGCATTGAGTATAGCTACAAATAAATTAAATGAGTTGATAAATTTGGTCTCTGATATATCACGGGTGAGTCAGCCAACAAAGTTTTTTGAGTCACCTACCCAAACTATTTTAATTAGTTCGGGACAGGAGAGTTTGATGGTGAATTCTCACGGGAATTTTGGGAAGGGAGGTGCAACTCATCAGGAGAGTAAATTCAGTTTGCCTCTCGGTCAAAAAGTAGTTGATTTTCTGGCCAGTTTTGATTATGTTGAGTGAGAAATGTCAATTTTAAAACCGATTGATTGAGGTAGAAGTCCACAATTCGCTGCTCCGCTTCCTGCGATCGCACTCCGAGCCGCACTGGCCCCACCATTTAACGATGGCGCGGCTCGTGGCGCGGGCGTTGCGCTTGGGGCGCAGCGCTCTGATCCAAACGGGGCTTCCGGCTGGAGCTTACCGACAGCGGTATCGAGTCAGCTATTTGATGCCGATTTTGATGTGGCCGGAACCTGTGATTTTGGTGGCGCCGACACGGCTGATTGAGCATTTGAGAGCTGTGGAAATTCCGCGTTTGCAAGAGTGGCTGCAAACTGATAAGTCGATCGAGACTTATTCCGATCGTGCCACTGGACGAGGATTGATGCTAGCCGATCCAGAGTCTTGGCTGGCGGCTCGCTTGGCGGGGAATTCGGAACTTCACAGCAATATTCCGACAATTATCGACGGTGTGGATGACTTGGAAGTTTGGACGCGCCAGCAATTGACGGCGTGTTTGCAACCTGCTGACTGGAATGATTTAATGCAATCTCAGCCTTTGGAAGCCGATGCAATCCTCCAAGGGCGGGTAATGCTAACGCGGGCTTTCTTTCAGCATCCGGCGAAACCAGAGGAGTGCTATTTGCTGGAAACTGCAGAGCAAAATATTTTGGAGGGGCTGTTTGAAAGGATCGAGCCGAATTCGCTGATTCCGGCTGCTTGGAGCAATTTTTGGCAGCGGTGGGAAGTAAACGGAAAACTGCGGTGGGCGGAAATTCATCGGGAGGCTGGCTCATTTTCTCTGTTCTGCGCGCCGGTGCAGGTGGCTGAGGTTTTGAGCAAAATTTGGGATTATCAGCCTGTCGTGTTGATTGGGGGGGCGGTGGATGTGGAACCGAAGGCTCCGATCTTCCGGCAAATGCTGGGACTGCCAGAGTTGACGAGCGTTAAGTTTTCGCCCGATCGACAAAGCGAATTAATTCAACTGTACATTCCCAACTGGCTGCCGCTGCCAAATACGCCGGAATTTCAGGGTGTTTTAATTGAAGAAAGTCGGACTTTGCTGTTGATGAGCGCGTCGGTGGCGGGTTTAACGGTGCTGATTGTTGGTGATGTACCGCTGAGGGCTCGGCTGGCGGCGATTTTGGCTTCTGAGTTCGGTTCTCGCGTGCAGGTAGAAAAGACTGATGTGGGCGAGAATGCGATTTTGGTGACTGGGTGGGAGTTTTGGCGGGAACATCAGGGGGAATTGAGCGCGCCTCACTTGCTGGCGATCGCAACTTTGCCGCTACCTTCTTTGGAAAATCCTTTGGTGACGGCGCGTGTGGCTTATTATAAGGAGCAGCGCAGGGATTGGTTTCGGTTGTATTTGCTGCCGGCGGCGCTGAATGAGTTGCAGCGGGCGATCGCGCCTGTGCGAGAACGTCAAGGGGTGGTGGCGATTTTCGACAGCCGGGTGATTCACCGCAGTTATGGACAGCAGGTTTTAGCGGCTTTGAGTCCTTTTGCGAGGATTGATTATTTGGATACGACTTGGCTGACGCAGGCTTGAGATGACCTGTTGGCCTATAATTTGGTTAGGTATTGAGTTGAAATCTAATTTAGCAGACAAAGATTATGGGTGAAGCTAAGCGTCGCAAAGAGTCGATCGGCGACGAATACGGTAAAGAAGAGCGCATCGTTCCCTGGCTGCCAATCACGAAAACCCAAAGCGAAGATTTTGTGAAGTGGACAAGTCGCGGAAGCTGGATCGGGATTAGTCTTTTGGTTGTTTGGTGGATTGTAGTGCGGTTTGTCGGCCCGTCGGCGGGTTGGTGGCAGGTTAACTGATGCCAGACTCGACAAATGCCTGTATTCTTGGCATTGTGTCGAGTTAAACTCCGAAACAAGCGGCTGATTTTTTAGGAAAAATTTAGTTGCGAATTTGGACTTGGTATGGTATGGTAATTATCTGCGGGCAATTAGCACAGTGGTAGCGCACTTCCTTCACACGGAAGGGGTCGCAGGTTCAAATCCTGCATTGCCCATTAATTTTAATCGTTTACGAATCAACAGTTTTAGATTCGCCATCCCCTCAAGAATTCCATTTTCAGCCAATAAAAAACCCCATAGGTGGGGGTAAGCTAAGCTCAGCAATAAACTTAATCTGCCAGTAGTTCCATAACTTCCTCATGCGTAATGCCATAGATAGCAGCCGTATAGGCAATCAAGTCTTTTTTGCCACCCATTTGTTTAAGCACCCCAATAGCGTCATTTAAAGGAATAGCTTCTTTTGTAGAGTGAGTTAGCAAGTCAATGGTTGTGCTGCTACTGGCGCGACGCTTGTAAACGTTTTCATTGATCTGTGGTGAATGTCCCAGGCTTTTTGCTCTCGTTTCTTGAGAAATCCCCGCCATCTGACCATTGAGATTAGCTAGGTGACGTAAAGCATGAGTCTGGCTTAAGTTCTTACTCCATCCCACTAGAGCCTCGCGCCCTCTCTTAGCATAAGCTCTAGAAATCGTTTCCGAATTACTTGAGAGTAAACGGATTTCAGGCGGTTTACCTGACTTAATTTCTAGACGCTCTATCAAGTCAGGATGAGTCGGCGCAAGCATCGGTACGCACAATCGGTAGCCCGTCTTGGTTGTCGTGTCTAGCAATGTTTTATCACCCACTACGGCAATCATTTTTTTATTGCTTGGCTCGGTCAATGGAGGGATGATAAGCTGTTCGACATCTAAACTGCATTAACTAAGTTACCTTTATTTTTTATTTTTCGGTTCCATTTTATAA